>NZ_JBODRZ010000001.1:0-130951 GCF_050632895.1 Leifsonia sp. L25
CTTCCGCGTTTTTGACGGTCAGTCTCCGAAATTCGGACGATCGACGCATCCGCAGGCGGCCGTGAAATGCGAAATGCATACTGCACCATAGAAATTGCGCATGTTTTCCCGGATAGCATGGGGTCATGCGTGATCGTGGGGATGTGGGCTCGTGAGTGTTGTGGAGTTTTCTGCGGATTCGTGGCAGGCTTCGTCGCCGGGTTTGCGGGAGGGTCTTGACCGTCGGATCGAGGTGTTGGCTGAGTTGGCGCAGGGGTTGGAGGCTCTGGCCGGGTCGGATCAGATCAGTGGTGTGGGTGCGGATGCGATGCGTGCGTATATCCGCGAGGTGCAATTGCCGGTGGCGCAGTCGTTGCTGGTGGCGGTCTCGACGTTCCAGACCGCGATCGGCGTGTATTGGGCGGGGTATGCCCAGGTGGATGCGCACGGGGATTTCCGGCTCGTTGCCGACGAGTTCGACGCCCACGTGAGCCAGTTGGATGCGGGTTTGGGCCGGTTGCGGGGTTTCGAGGGGGAGCTGACGCGGATCTCTGCGGGGGCGGCGCATCTGGTGTCGTTGGGTGGTGCTGGTGCGCGCGCGGCGGGGGCTGCGGTCGAGGACTTCGAGGGCATGCGGGCTATTGCCCGGTCGCAGAAGGAGACCTGGGAGGCGTATGAGCGTCGGATCCCGGTTTCAACCAGGTCCGCGAGCTGATCGCTGAGCTGAAGGGTGTTCTGAAGAGCCTCGGGTCGTTGACGGTCGGTCGGGGCCGGTCCTATACGGCGGGGAGTTTCGATCTGACCCTGGCGCGGTTGGGTGAACTGACTTCGGGGATGTTCGAGTACTGCCAGGCGAACCAACAGGTCGCCTCTGAGGGCTGGGAGAGCATGTTCGCCGGGTACGCGGCGGATGTCGCCGCCCGGGCGGAGGCGGAACGGCGGGAGCAGGCCGGGTGGGACTTGCTCTGGGACGGGTTACAGATCCTCGCCGGCGCGGTGATCACCGCGGTAGGGATCGGGTTGACCCCGTTCACCGGCGGGTTCTCCCTCGGCCTGACCGTCCTCGGTGGGTCGTTGCTGGTCGGCGGGATCAACAACGCGATCAACCACGCCACGATCGCCGCCACCGGGAACGAGTTCAACCTGGTCGGGATGGCCTCCCAAGCGGTCGGGAAATGGTACGACGCCACCATCGCCCAACCCGCGATCAAGTCCGGGGACCCGCGCCTGGCGTTCATCGCCGGCGCCGGTGCGGCGCTGGGTGACCTGGTCGCCGGCGGCCTGCAAGTGAACGTGAAAGAGATCGGTGCGGGCGTCTCTGCCCTGATCACCGACCAGAACGCACGCGACCAGCTGTTCAACGAACTGAACAACACGTGGAACCAGGTCATTACCGGGGACGCGTATGTGATCGGGTACGCGACCACCACGGTCGCCAGCGTCCTGATCCCGGGTGTGGCGGCGGCGAAGTTCACCAGAACGGGTGATCTGTTCCGTAAGGGCGGGAAGGTCCCCGGGCTGGTCAAACCATCGGTGAAGCTCTCGACCCCGAGCGCAGCGACCAGCGCACTGGACTGGATGAAAGGACGCACCGGCCCCGTGGGCCCGACGGTGAGCAGTGAGGTCACTTCGGTGGTGCCGCCCGGCTGGACACCACATCCGAACAATCCGCCTGCGCGCGGTGATGCACTGTACGGTCGACCGGTCGCTGACCACGGTGCGCACCGCACCTACCCGCCGGTCACCGACATCAACCGGGGCACGTTCGAGCTGGTCTCCGACCCCGGCGCTCCGTGGGGACGCAGTCGGCCTGGCGGGGTCCCGTACAGCAAAGCCGAATATGACGGACGTTTCACTGACGCCCAAACCGATCCGGTCACCGGACATCATTGGGACAGGTATCCGCCGAACGATGGGGCGGTGCCCGGTACGCGTCGCGACTACCACGACCTGGCTGCCTACGTCCGTGACCACGGCATCGCCGTGGACCGGATCGGCGAGCCGACCGGTGAATATCTCGGCGTGATGAGGAACGGGAAGCCGGCCTCGTTCGAGCAACGAAGCCTCCCCGTAAACTCGCTGGAACAGCCCTACTACACCTACCGTGTGGCCGACGAGTGGCCGCCCGGTACCGAGGGGTGGAGTATCGAGTACTCGGAAATTGATCGCGGCTTCGGCAGGCGCGGCGGCGGATCCCAACTATTCATCCGAGACCAGAGAGGTAAGCCCGTGAAAGTCGAAAAGCTCCTCGAAAGCGGAGTCCTAGTCCAGGAGGGCGCGACCAGATGAGCATTGGCGATGCTGACGTTCAAGCGATGGTGGATCGGGTCAACGAGGTTGCAATCCCGGCAGTTTATGGTGGTGCTTACTGGGGGGAGTTCGGCGGCTGGGTGTTCGCGAGCAGTGGTGGTGAGATTCGCTACTTTCTCCGGATCGTCGACGGTCAGCTGGTGCTCACCGACGCGCAGCGGGCCAGGACCGACGAGAATCTGATGTTCTCCACTCCGTTATTGACCGACATGGAGAAGTTCCTCACCTACTACTTCTGTCGCAGGCTCCGTGAGAAGAGGCGCCTTCCGATGCTGCTGGTGGTGTCGATTCCGGTTACCCGCGACAAGGTGGCGCCGGGGTTCACGATCACGGACCCGGGTGGGCCGGGATATGAGTTGCACCACGCAGGAGAGAGCGTCGTTCGATGCGGGGATGACGTGGAACTTACCAAGTTCTCGCACTATGTCACGCTGACTCCGGAGGAGATTCGCCAGTCCGCGTTGGACCCGGAGGGTAAGCCGCACTTCATGGTGGCGCAATGGTGACTCGGTGAATGTGAAAGAACTCCGTGATCGCGGGCTTCTTGTGCATGGATGTGCGGCCGAGTGAGTATTGCGGATGCTGATGTTCAAGCGTTGGTGGATCGGGTCAATGAGGTTGCGATCCCGGCCGGTTACGGTGCCGCTTTCTGGGAGGAGTTCGGTGGCTGGGTGTTCGCCAACAGTGGTGGCGAGATCCGCAACTTTCTCCGGATTGACGACGACCAGTTGGTGCTGACGCAAGCTCAGCGGTCCAATACGGACGAGGACCTGGAGTTCTCTTCTCCGTTGCTGACGGACATGGAGCAGTTCCTTACCTACTTCTTCGCTGACAGTCTCCGTTATGAGGAACGCCTTCCGAGGCTGCTGGTGGTGTCGATTCCCGTCACGGCCGACAAGGTGGCGCCGGGGTTCACAATCACGGATCCGGGTGGACCGGGATACAAGTTGCACCGCAGCGGTGAGAGCACCGTCCGGCGCGGGAACAATTAGAACTGATCCACTTCTCGCACTATGTCACCCTGACTCCGGAAGAGATTCGCGAGTCGGTGTTGGACCCGGAGGGCAAGCCGCACTTCATGGTCATGCCAGGCTCTCGCAGCTGACCGCGCCTTCAAGGTCGCCCAGGTGAACGAGGCCCTCAAGTCGACGGGCCGCGCCGAGAACGGAGACAAGGTCATCATCATTTCCGGCTCCCCTCCCGGGATCCCCGGAACCACCAACGACATCCGCGTCCACAGGGTCGGCGACGTCCTCTGGGGCGGATGAGGAAGGCCCCGCTCCGGCAGGGCCTTCCGCGTATCCGGCGCTGGTCCGATCGGCGTGTCATACCTGGGGATGATTTCCGGTTCTCCCACCGAATCGGAAGGGTCGGCGGCGGGGTCCCGAGCGTATCCTCGGGACTATGAAGCACCGCCTGATCCGCTGGCTCCCGGCCATCGTCGTCCCCGCCGCCATTGCCGCGGGTGCGATCGCGATCCCGCTCGCCGCGGGAGCGGCGGACCTGCCCGTGAAGTCGCCGGCGGATGTCCTCCGGCTGGTCGCATCCAGCGACACGAAGGCGTTCTCAGGCACCGTCGAGCAGACTTCCGACCTCGGTCTGCCGAGCATCCCGAAGATGGGCGGCGGCTCCTCCAGCACGGACAGTTCGATCGCGAGCACGCTCTCGCTGCTGATGGGCGACCACACCGCCAAGGTCTACGTCGACGGGCCCACCAAGGTGCGCGTGCAGCTCCTCGACCAGCTCGCCGAGCGTGACGCCATCCGCAATGGATCGGACGTCTGGCTCTACCAGTCCAGCGACCAGTCGGTCACCCACGCGACCATCCCGGCGCACGAGAAGAGCGGCGCGTCGCCGGCTCCGACGGCCACGCCGGGCGCAACCGCGATGACGCCGCAGGCGCTTGCGGAGAAGTTTCTCGCCGCCGTCGACCCGTCGACGGAGGTGACCCTCGGCGCGAACACCAAGGTCGCCGACCGTGACGCGTACGACCTGGTGCTGACGCCGCGCACCGACGCCACGTTGGTCGGGTCGGTGTCCATCGCGGTGGACGGCCAGACCGGGCTGCCGCTGCAGGTCGAGGTGACCGCGCGTGGCGCTTCCTCGCCGTCGTTCCAGGCCGGGTTCAGCGACTTCACACCGAGCGCTCCCGACGCGAGCGTCTTCTCGTTCACGCCGCCGAAGGGCGCGAAGGTCACCGAGCAGGCACCGAAGACCGGCGAGCACAGCACGGGGACGAACCGGCCGAAGCCGACGGTCACGGGCACCGGCTGGGCGACGATCGTCAGCCTCCCGGCCGGCACGGTCCCGGCGCAGGCGCTGGCCGACCCGCTGGTCGCCCAGCTCACGCAGTCCGTCGGGGGAGGCCGTGCGCTGTCGACCTCGCTGGTGTCGGTACTGGTGACGCCGGACGGACGGGTGCTCGCGGGCGCTGTCCCGGTCTCCGCCCTCCAGGCCGCCGCTCAGTGAGCGACTGCCGGTGAGTGCCGAGTCAGTGGACGCCGCGCGGTGAGCGACGCCGCCGCCATCGCGACGAGCGGGCTGACCAAGCGGTTCCGCGGGCGCGCGGTAGTGGACGGGCTCAGTCTCTCGGTGCCGCGCGGGTCGGTCTTCGGCTTCCTCGGGCCGAACGGCTCGGGCAAGACCACGACTATCCGGATGCTGCTGGGACTCATCTCACCATCCGCCGGCTCGATCGACTTGCTCGGGGAGGCCATGCCCGACCGTGGCGCGACCGTGCTGCCGCGCGTGGGCGCACTGGTGGAGGGCCCGGCGTTCGCGCTGTACCTGTCCGGAACCGCGAACCTCGTCCGGCGTGACACCGCCGACCGGTACGCGCCGGGCGCCACCCGCTCGGAGCGGGTGGCCGCCGCGCTCGAACGCGTCGGCCTCACGCACGCCGCGGGCAAGCATGTACGCACCTACTCGCTCGGCATGAAGCAGCGCCTCGGGATCGCCGGCGCGCTGCTCACCGACCGCGACCTCCTGGTGCTGGACGAGCCGACCAATGGGCTCGACCCGCAGGGCACGCGCGAGGTGCGCAACCTCGTCCGCTCGCTCGCCGATGAGGGCAGGACGGTCTTCGTCTCCAGCCACCTGCTGGCGGAGATCGAGCAGATCTGCACGCACGCGGCCATCATGCGCACCGGGCGGCTTGTCGCGCAGGGCTCCCTGGACGAGCTGCGCAGCGCGTCCGGCCCGCGCCTGAGCGTGACGACGCCGGATCGGGCCGCGGCGGCTGAGGTGCTGGCCCGGTTCGGGTTGGCGCCGGAGACCGGCGGCGACGGCGTGGAAGCGGCGCTCATCGAGGGCTCGCCTGCTGTGGAGGACCTCGCCGCGAACCTGGTCGGCGCGGGGGTCCGGTTGCGCGGATTCGCCGTGCGGTCGTCCAGCCTGGAGGAGCGCTTCGTGGAGCTGACGGGGGAGGGCTTCGATGTCGAGCAGTGAGGCGGTCCCGGTCGAGGCTGCGGCGGCCACGGTCGATCGGCCGGTCGTGTCGGTCGGCGCCCGGCGTGCACGTCCCGCGGCGGGCTGGGCGCTGCTGGGCTCCGAGCTGTCGGTGATGTTCCGCCGGTGGCGCACCTGGGCGATGCTCGGCGCGCTGGCGGCCGTGCCCATTCTCATCGCGGTGGCTGTGCGGCTCACCGGACGGGGCCGGGGGCCGGCCTTCCTCGACCAGATCACCAGCAACGGGCTCTTCGTCGCGTTCACCGCGCTGGTGGTGTGCGTTCCGCTGTTCCTTCCCCTCACCATCGGCGTCGTCGCGGGCGACACGATCGCGGGGGAGGCCAGCCAAGGCACACTGCGCTATCTCGTGATCGCCCCCGCCGGCCGGCTGCGGCTGCTCGCGGTGAAGTTCGCCGGCTGCGCCGTGTTCTGCGTCGCCGCTGCGCTGGTCGTCGCATTGGCAGGAGCGCTGATCGGCGCGCTGCTGTTCCCGATCGGGCCGGTCACGCTGCTGTCGGGCACGGTCGTGAGCCTCGGCGACGCGGCCGTGCGGCTGCTGCTGATCGGGCTGTACATCGTGGTGTCGTTGCTCGGGATGTGCGCGATCGGGCTGTTCCTGTCCACGCTGACCGACGTCCCGGTCGGCGCGATGGCGGCGACGGCGGTGCTGGCCGTGGTGTCGCAGGTGCTGGACCAGCTCCCGCAGCTCGACGCCCTCCACCCGTGGCTGTTCAGCCACTACTGGCTGGGCTTCGCCGACTTCCTGCGCGCGCCGCTGGTGTGGGACTCGTTCGTGTCCAACCTGTGGCTGCAGGCCGGCTACGTGGCGGTCTTCGGAGCGCTTGCGATCGGCCGGTTCCTCACGAAGGACGTGCTCTCCTAGCGAACGACCTGACAGAACACGCCGTCAGACGCGTGCCCGAGCCGGCATGTCCTGTCAGGTTGTTCGCTCAGGGGATGGTCTCGGCCGTCGACTCCAGTGCGGAGCGGGGATGGTCGCGCTGGGTCGCGATCGTCACCCCGGCGGCGAGGCACACGATCACGATGCCGATGACCTGCACGAACGCGAAGCGCTCCCCGAGCACGATCACGCCGAACACGGTCGCGATCACCGGCCCGAACGAGGTGATGACGGCGTAGAGCCGCGGGGTGATGCGCCGCAGGATGAAGGTGTCGAGGCTGTACGGCACGGCCGACGAGAGGATCCCCGCCGTCAGGAGCAGGCCGGCGACCCGCCAGTCGAAGCTGCTGTAGTCGACGACGACGAGCGCGAGCGGCACCGTGAGCACCGTCGCGACCACGCTCGCCACGCTGAGGCCCTCCAGCCCGGGCAGCCGGGTCGCCACCCGCCGGGTCAGCAGGATGTACGCCGCCCACGAGGCCGCCGCCGTCAAAGCGAGCACCACACCGATCGGGTCGATGGCGCCCTCTGTCGCCGTGAGGAGCACCACGCCGCCGGCCGCCGCGACCGCGCAGCCGGCGTCCAGCAGTCTGCGGGAGCCCGCCAGCGCGAGCGCGAACGGGCCGAGGAACTCGATGGTCGCTGCGATGCCGAGCCCGAGCCGGCCCACGGCCTCGTAGAAGCTGAGGTTCATCGCGGCCAGCACGACTCCGAGCGCGAGCGCCGGCCAGAGCCGCGTCCAGGTCAGCTCCGCGCGCTTCGGGCGGTAGAACGGCAGGATGCACACCGCGGTGACGAGCTGGCGCACTGCGACCACGACGAGCGAGCCGACGATCGGGATGAGCAGCCCGGCGACGGAGGAGCCGAAGTTGATGCTGACCTCGGTGGCGACCTGGGTGCCTGCTCCGACGACGACCCGGTTGCGCTGCGAACTCACCCGACCGAGCTTAGTCATCCGGGCGGGTCGCGGCGGCGCGGTCAGCTTTCCAGCGTCCTCCGCATGATCGCGCGGGTCGCGCTCGGCCGGCGGACGACATCGAAGCCAGCGTCGCGGAACAGCGAGACGGTGCCGTGGTATCGCTCGGCGGCCGTGAGCGAGGGCCGCACCCCGGGTCGACCGGGTAGCCCTCCACGATCGTCGCCCCGCGCTCCCTGGCGTGCTGAAGTGCGCCGGCGAGGAGGGCGCGGGCGACGCCGCGCTTGCGGTACTCGTGCCGGACCACGAAGCGGGTGACCGCCCAGGCGTCCTCCGGGTCGCCCTCCTGGCGCCGCGTGATCGGCGACCGGCCGAGCGCGGGGTAGGCCGAGAACGGCTCGACCGCCGCCCAGCCGACCGGTTCGCCGTCGATGCGGGCGATGACGCCGGGCGAGCCGACCTCCACCTGCGCGTGCAGCAGCGCCTGCGTGTCCTCGCGCGTGGCGGCGTCCCAGTCGGAGCGGGTCAGCTTGAACCACTGGCACCAGCACCCGGCGGGGTCGCCCTTCGTGCCGAACACAGTCTGCAGGTCGTTCCAGGTCGACGCGCCGACCGATTCCGTGACCACCTCGTCCGTCATGCCACGAACCTACCGCGCACGGGCAACCCCGGCGCGGATCGACGACGCTAGCGCGAGTGGAGGGCGCCGGCGATCACGCGCGGGCGTTCCACATGCCCGAAGTGTCCGGTGTGCGGCAGGGTCAGCGCCGAGAAGCTCGGGATGATCGCGGCGAGCCCCGCGTCGTCCTCCGCGGACACGAAGACATCGCGATCGCCGCGCACGGACAGGACGGGACAGACGATCCGCGACCAGCGTTCGGCCGCCGGGTAGCGCCGGGCGCACGCGACGGCGCGCACGAACGCGGAGGGCCGCAGATCGCGCGCGAGCTCGTGGACGGTGAGCGGCTGGCGCATCGCGAACAGCGGGGACACCAGCGGCGCGAGCAGTCCGAGCCGGTCGAGCGCCCGCACGAAGGGCGCCGCCGCCGCTCCCGCAGCGGCGAGCAGCCGCATCCCGGCCAGCATGAGCGCCAGGCCGGGGAGGCCAGCAGCAGTCCGAACCGCCCCAGCCGGTCGCCCCGGCCGCCCAGGGTCGTGGCGGACACGAGCAGCACCGACACCGTCGCGGCCGGCTCCTGGGCTGCGAGCTCCAGGGCGACGAACCCGCCGAGCGAGTGGCCGACCACCTGCCAGTGCCCGTAGCCGAGCGCCCGCGCCGTCACTGCCACCGCGTGCGCGAGGGACTCGGCGTCGAGCCGGCTCACGTCGGCAGGGGAGTCGCCCCAGCCGGGGAGGTCGGGCACGATCAGGTCGTCGAGCGCGTCGGCGCCGCCGGCCGCCTCGATCGCCGGCAGCCAGGTCGTCCACGAGCCGGCCGCCCCGTGCAGGAGGATGGTCGCGGTCCGGTTCGTGCGCCGCGTGTGCCGCACCACCACCGGGCCGGCCGGCGTCGCGATCGTCGAGGTTTCCACCCCTGTTGTTCGGAGCGGACCGCTCGTAGGATTCCCGCGTGAGCGAGACGTCGAACGAACTCCCAGCATCCACACGCACCGCCTCTGCTCTCTCGGACGCAGAACTCGATCAGCTCGACGCCTGGTGGCGGGCCGCCAACTATCTCTCCGTCGGCCAGATCTACCTCCTCGACAACCCGCTGCTGCGTCGCCCGCTCTCGCGCGACGACGTCAAGCCGCGCCTGCTCGGGCACTGGGGGACCACCCCTGGGCTGAACTTCGTCTACGCGCACCTGAACCGTGCGATCCGGCAGCGCGACCTCGACACGATCTTCGTCGCCGGCCCCGGCCACGGTGGCCCCGGTGTCGTCGCCGGCGCGTACCTGGACGGCACCTACAGCGAGATCTACAGCGACATCGACCGGAGCGAGGACGGCCTGCGGAAGCTGTTCCGGCAGTTCTCCTTCCCCGGCGGCATCCCGTCGCACGCGGCTCCCGAGACGCCGGGCAGCATCCACG
The DNA here is from genome assembly GCF_050632895.1 of Leifsonia sp. L25. Next base: position 9,584 of record NZ_JBODRZ010000001.1, read on the forward strand.
AGGGCGGCGAGCTGGGCTATGCGCTCTCGCACGCCTACGGCGCCGCGTTCGACAACCCGAAGCTGCTGGTCGCCGCGGTGGTCGGCGACGGGGAGGCCGAGACCGGGCCGCTCGCGACGGCGTGGCACTCGAACAAGTTCCTGAACCCGAAGTCCGACGGCGTCGTCCTCCCGATCCTGCACCTCAACGGCTACAAGATCGCCAATCCGACCGTGCTGGCGCGCATCCCGGAGACCGAGCTGCTGGAGCTGATGCGCGGCTACGGCTACACGCCCTACCTCGTATCGGGCGGCTTCGACGGCGAGGAACCGCGCGAGGTGCACAAGCGTATGGCCGCGACCCTGGACGAGATCCTCGACCGGATCGCCGAGATCAAGGCCGCTGCCGACTCCGGCGACCTGATCGACCGTCCCGCGTGGCCGATGCTCATCCTCCGCACCCCCAAGGGCTGGACCTGCCCGGCCGAGATCGAAGGCCATCCCGCCGAGAACAACTGGCGCTCGCACCAGGTCCCGCTCGCCGACGCCCGCGACACCGAGGCGCACACCCGGCTGCTGGAGGACTGGCTGCTGTCGTACCGCCCGGAGGAGCTGTTCGACGAGGCGGGCGCGCCTGTCCCGCTGATCGCATCGCATGCGCCGGAGGGCGAGCACAGGATGAGCGCGAACCCGGTGGCGAACGGCGGACTGCTGCGCCAGGACCTGCGGCTGCCCGACTTCCGCGACTACGCCGTCGACGTGCCGGCGCCGGGGGAGACGGTGGCCGAGGCCACCCGCGTTCTCGGCGGCTGGCTGAGGGACGTGATGGCGGAGAACCCCGACGACTTCCGGCTGTTCGGCCCCGACGAGACGGCCTCCAACCGGCTGCAGGACGTGTTCGAGGTCACCGGAAAGCAGTGGAACGCCGAGTACTGGCCGATCGACTCCGACAACCACCTCGCGCCGAGCGGCCGGGTGATGGAGATGCTGAGCGAGCACCAGTGCCAGGGCTGGCTCGAGGGGTACCTGCTGACCGGACGCCACGGCGTGCTCACGTCGTACGAGGCGTTCATCCACATCGTGGACTCGATGTTCAACCAGCACGCGAAGTGGCTGAAGGGCTCCCGCTCGATCCCGTGGCGGAGGCCGATCGCCTCCCTCAACTACCTGCTCAGCTCGCACGTCTGGCGGCAGGACCACAACGGCGCCTCGCACCAGGACCCGGGTTTCATCGACCACGTGATGAACAAGAAGGCCGACATCGTCCGCGTCTACCTGCCGTTCGACGCGAACACCCTGCTGTCGACCTACGACCACTGCCTCCGCTCGGTCGACTACGTGAACGTGGTCGTGGCGGGCAAGCAGCCGTCGCCGAACTGGCTGAGCATGCCCGACGCGATCGCGCACTGCACGCGCGGCATCGGCGTCTTCGACTGGGCGGGGACCGAGCGGGAGGGCGAGGAGCCGGACGTGGTCCTGGGCTGCGCGGGCGACATCCCGACACTGGAGGTGCTGGCCGCGGCCGACATCCTGCGCCGCCGGCTGCCGGACCTGGCGGTGCGGGTCGTGAACGTGGTCGACCTGATGCGCCTGCAGAGCGAGGGCGAGCACCCGCACGGCATGAACGACCGCGAGTACGACGCGCTGTTCACGACGGACAAGCCGGTGATCTTCGCCTACCACGGCTACCCGTGGCTGATCCACCGGCTCACCTACCGCCGGGCCGGTCACGACAACCTCCACGTCCGCGGCTACAAGGAGGAGGGCACGACGACAACGCCGTTCGACATGGTCATGCTCAACGACCTCGACCGCTACCACCTGGTCATCGACGTGCTCGACCGGGTGCCGGGCCTCGCCGCACGGGAGGCCGCCTTCCGGCAGGAGATGGTGGACGCCCGCCTGCACGCCCGCCAGTACACGCGCGACCACGGTGAGGACATCCCGGAGGTCGCCGAGTGGAGATGGGGCGGCGGCGAGCGCTCGTCGCGCATCGACACCACCGGCGGCGACAACGACTGACGCCATCCCATTCCGAACGGGGGTCGCAACACGCCGCTATCCACGCGGCATAACGGCGTGTTGCGACCCCTGTTCGGTGGTTAGAGGGGGTGGGCGGAGGCGGGGTCGACGACCGTGAGCTCGGGGATCTTGGCGGTGCGGCCGTCGCCGGACGAGCGTCCGGTGAGCCGCCGGCCGATCCACGGCAACACGTAGCGCCGGTAGTAGTCCGCGGTCCGCCGGGAGGACTCACCGGCCGGCGCGGACTCCACCTCGTCCACGCCCCACTCGGCGGGCACCGGCACGCCGAGGGCCGTCAGCACGTTGCTCGCCACTTTGGCGTGGCCCAACGCGTTGAGGTGCAGGCGGTCGGCCGACCAGTAGCGGATGTCCTCGAGGGTCTCGTCGGCCCAGTTGTCGACGAAGAGCACGCCGTCGCGGGGCAGCAGGGCGCGCACCGCGACCGCCAACTCGTCGCCGCGCTTGCGCAGCAGCCCGCCCATCGGCAGGTGCCGGCTCGGGTTCGCGCCGCTCAGCAGCAGCATCGTGCTGCCGGAGGCGGTCACCCGGTCGGCGGCGTCCATCAGCTGCGTCGCCACCGACGCGATGGTGACGCGCGGCCGCATGATGTCGTTGCCGCCGCCGTTGAGACTCACGAGCTGCGGGTGCTGGGCGATCGCGGGATCGAGCTGCTCGGTGAGGATCGGGGTGAGCTTGCGGCCGCGGATCGCCAGGTTCGCGTAGCGCACCGGCTCCGGCGAGGCGAGCGCCAGTCCGAGCGCGACGAAGTCCGCCCAGCCGCGCTGCCGGCCGTCCGGGAGGTCGTCGCCGACTCCTTCCGTGAAACTGTCGCCGATCGCGATGAAACTGGAGTAGCCCATCCCGCTACGCTACCGCCCGCCGCTTCCATGACCGGCATGCAGAAGGTCAGAACGTTCCTCTGGCAGATCGTGCCGCGCGCCCTGCTGGAGCTGCAGCAGGACCCGGACCGCGAGCGTCCCGGGCGCGTGAACGCGGCCATGCTCCGGATGGGCAAGATCGACGTCACCGCGCTCTACGCGGCAGCCGACGCGGTCTGACTGACGGCCTCGCGTTCGGGCGTCAGCCGCGGGCGATCAGCGTCTGCCAGGCGAGCAGGTGCTCGACCGTGACGCCCGTGTAGCCCTGGAGGCCGCCGAACGCCGACCGCACCAGGGCTGTCTGCGACTCCAGCACGCTCACGGAGTCGTCGCCGAAGGTCGCAGCCGGGCCGCCGGCCACCTCGAGCGAGTCGGTCTCGACGCCCACGCTGAACGGCACCCGGGCGTTCGCCGCCGCCGTCGCCGCGGGACGGGCCAGCGCGATGATCCCGTCATCGCCCGCGGCATGGTCGGAGAAGGCGACGATGGCGACCGACTTCACATGCGGGAGAAGCGTCCGGAACAGCGTGCTGTTTCCGTCCGCGGTGGGTTTGGCCTCCAGCCACCACGGGAGGTCGGCGCCGACCGGCACGGACCCGGCGGCGCTCGCCGCGGTGTCGTACAGCATCGCAAGCTGGTCCACGATGCCGGGGAGCTGGTCGTCGGTGGCGTTCACCCACGGCTCGACATCGAACTGGACCGCGTCGAAGGGCGCGGCCTTCAGGGCCGCGGTGGTCCAGGTGGCGGCGAGGTCGGGCTGCTGCGCCCAGGCCGGGTCTCCGCCGAGCGCGCCGACCGTGGTCACGCCGGCGCGGTGCAGCGCGGTGACCGCTGAGCGCAGCCACGGGCCGAACGGGCCCTGGTCGGCCGCCCACGGCACGGAGAGGTACACGGTGCGCAGCTTGTGTGCGGAGGCGAAAGCGGCCAGCGCCTTCGGAGCGAACGCGGCCTCGCCGTCGCCGCGCGGGTCCACGGACGGGTCGATCGGGTTGCCCCACGCCCACATGCCCGTGATGGCGGACGGCGTCGACGCGCCGGTCAGCGCCACGGCCTTCGCCGGAGCGGCGGCGAGCCCGGCCGCCCCGATTCCGACCGCGCCGAGGGCGAGCGCCAGCCCGGCCGCGATGATCCCAGCACCCGATCCTCGAGTTCGCAAAGCACACCCCTTCCGTGGGACCGGACGATGCCGTCACGGCCTGTGCTGCGGAACTCGGGTGTACCGCACAGCGATCCTCTCATGCGCCCGGAGATCCCACAGGGCCGCATTCGGGGTACACGCGGGCTCGTCGCGAGGCGCGTCGCGACGCTCAGTCGCGCCAGCCCAGCTCGCGCCCCACGCCGACCACGGCCTCCAGCAGCCGCGCGTTGAAGTCCACCCCGAGCTGGTTCGGCACGGTCACCAGCACGGTGTCCGCCATCCGCACCGCCTCGTCCTGCGCCAGCTCGGCGACAAGCTTCTCCGGCTCGCCGATGTAGGAGCGGCCGAATCGCGCGATCCCGCCGTCGAGGTGGCCGACCTGGTCGCGGCCCTCCACTTGCGCCCGCGCGCCGAAGTACCGGCGCGAGTCGTCGTCCACGATCGGGATGATGCTGCGGCTGACGCTCACCCGCGGCTCGCGCTCCCAGCCCATCTCGGCCCAGGTGTCGCGGAAGCGCTGGATCTGCTCGGCCTGCAGCCTGTCGAACGCCTCGCCGGTGTCCTCCGTGAGCAGCGTGGACGACATCAGGTTCATCCCCTGCTCGGCCGTCCACTCCGCGGTCGCCCGGGTGCCCGCACCCCACCAGATCCGGTCGGGGAGGGTCGGCGACAGCGGCTGGACGGACAGTCCGCCGCTCGTCCCGGTCATCCGCGGGTCGGCGTTCGCCATCGCCTCCCCGGCGATGGCCGCTCGGAAGATCGCGGTGTGCCGCCGGGCCATGTCCGCGTCGGACTCGCCCTCGCCCGGCACGTAGCCGAACGACTCGTAGCCGGCGAGCGCCGTCTCCGGCGACCCGCGGCTGACGCCGAGCTGGAGGCGCTCGCCGCTGATCAGGTCGGCGGCCGCGGCCGACTCCGCCATGTACAGCGGGTTCTCGTACCGCATGTCGATGACGCCGGTGCCGATCTCGATCCGCGAGGTGCGCGCACCGATCGCCGCGAGCAGCGGGAACGGCGAGGCGAGCTGCGGCGCGAAGTGGTGCACCCGGACGTACGCGCCGTCGGCGCCCACCTCCTCGGCCGCGACCGCGAGCTCGATCGTCTGCAGGAGGGCGTCGGCGGCCGTCCGCACGACGGAGCCGGGGACGGCCTGGTAGTGGCCGAAGCTGAGGAAGCCGATGCGTTTCACAGTGAGGGCAAGTCGTGCGGCCGGCGCGGTATTCCGGCCGGGCTCAGTCCTCCAGCCCCTGCTGCCCGAGCCAGACCAGGATCTCGGTCGCGACGTCGCGCCAGCCGTGGTCGATCACGAGTGAGTGGCCGCGGTCGCGGAAGGTGATCAGCTCGGTCACGGCGTTGGAGTCGCGGTACAGCTTGAGCGTCGCGTCGGTGGTCACCTCGGGGACGGTGTTGTCCTCGCCGCCCGCGATGAGCAGGAGCGGGCCGCGGTCCTCGTTCTTCGTGTCGACGGCGGCCTGCGAGTGGAGGCTGAAGTTGGCCGCCGCCGCCTGGAAGACGGGGCGCACCGTGGAGGGGACGGTCCAGCGGTCGTACAGCTCCTTCGCCTCCTCGTCGGTGAGCTGGTTCGCGAAGCCGAACGTGAACTGCTCGAAGGTCAGGGCGATCGCCTTGTGGATGTTCGCCGGGTTGTCGAGCACCGGGAACGACGACTTGAGCTGGCGGAACGGCAGCGGCAGCACACCCTTGATCTGCGCCGGGTCGATCCCGACGCCGGCGTTGCCGTAGCCCTGGCCGAGCAGCTTCTCGGCGATGAGGCCGCCGAAGGAGTGACCGATGATCACGGGCGGGACGTCCATCGCCTCGATGATCTTCGCGAAGTGCTCCGTGACCTCGTCGATGCCGAAGTTCGCGACGTCGTCGGGATGCGCACGCGTGTCCGCCACGGTGTCCTTCTCGCCGGGCCACAGAGGAGCGACGGGGGCGTAGCCTTCCGCCGTGAAGAGCTCGATCCAGGGCTGCCAGCTGCTCGCGTGGAGCCAGAGGCCGTGGATGAAGATCACCGGTTGATTCGCCATGCCGCACAGGGTATTGCGCGGGCGGCCGTACGGCCAGACCCTGACGGCGGCCGCGGCGCCGGGTAACCTGACCGCATGGCCGACTGGTTGTGCGCGACGTGCGCGGTGGAGACGACCCCGATTGTGACGGACGCGGGGGAGGAGCCCCCGGTCTCCTGCCCGATCTGCGAGGACGAGCGTCAGTACGTCCCGCCGACCGGCCAGCGCTGGACCACCCTGCAACGTCTGCAGCGCGAGGGCGAGCGGGTGACCGTGACGGAGCTGGAGCCCGGCCTCTACGGGCTGAGCAGCGAGCCGAAGGTCGGCATCGGACAGCGTGCCCTGCTGCTGTGCACGCCGGACGGCAACCTGCTCTGGGATCCCACCGGCTACGTCGACGAGGCCGCGGCGACCGCGGTGCAGGACCTCGGCGGGGCCGCGGTGATCGCCACCAGCCACCCGCACATGTTCGGCGCGCAGACCTCCTGGTCGCGGATGCTGGGGGGCGTGCCGGTACTCGTCCACGCGGCCGACCGGCACTGGGTGCAGCGCGAGGACCCGGCGATTCGGGAGTGGAGCGGTGAGGAGGAGGTGCTGCCGGGTGTGCTGCTGCGCACGGTCGGCGGCCACTTCCCGGGCAGCGCGGTGGTGCACTGGGACCGCGGAGTCGTGCTCAGCGGCGACACGGTCTTCCCGGGGCCGTCGCAGCAGTGGGTGACGTTCCAGCGGAGCTTCCCCAACGACATCCCGCTCTCGGCCGCCGTGGTGCGGCGCGTCGCCGACCTGGTCTGCGACAGGCCGTTCGACCGGATGTACGGCAACCTGGGCAACGTCATCCCGGTGGACGCGCGGGAGGCCGTGCGGCGGTCGGCGGAGCGGTACATCGGCTGGGTGAGCGGAGCCTTCGACCACCTGACCTGAGCGGACGGCCCCAGGCCGGCCGGCGTCAGCTCAGGAACGGCGCGAGCTCGAACTCCAGCGCGGGCTTGGGCTTGGCGCCCACGATCGTCTTGACGACCACGCCGTCCTGGAACACCTTCGTCACCGGCAGCGAGAGCGCCCGGTACTCGGCGGACGCCTGCGGGTTCTCGTCCGCGTCGATGCGCAGGATGCGGAGGCCGTGCTCGTCCGCGATGCGCTCCAGGATCGGCGTCAGCGCGCGGCACGGGCCGCACCACGGCGCCCAGAACTCCACGAGGGTCGTACCGGGCGCGGCGAGGACGTCGGAGGCGAAGGAGGCGTCGGTGACGCTGCTGAGAGTGCTCATGCCGGGAGGCTAAGCCGTGCCCCTGGGTCAAGGTCAAGCGGTGCGCCGGGGTCGGCCCCGAGCCACCTGTGCAAGCATGGGACGCAGGAGGTGGACATGGACACTCTGACCCCGCAGGAGCTGCGCGACTCGTTCGTGAACTGCTCGCGCGCCGACGCCGCCGACCTGCCCCTTCCGCCCGGGATGCACGAGGTGGACTGGTCCCGCCGCGAGTACCTCGGCTGGCGGGACCCCCGGCTCCCGCAGCGCGGCTACGTCGTCATCCCGACCGGGAGCGGACCGGTCGGCATCGTCCTGCGGGCCTCGGAGGCCTCCATGCGCTCGCACGCGCCCACCATGTGCGGCTGGTGCCAGGACGTCCACGTCACCCGCGACGTCTACTTCTGGTCGGCGCGCCGGGCCGGGGACGCCGGGCGCAAGGGCGACACCGTCGGCGCACTGGTCTGCGCGTCGTTCGAGTGCACCGAGAACGTGCGGCGCACGCCGCCGGCGCAGTTCGTCGGCTTCGACTCCGAGCGCGTGGTCGAGGAGCAGATCGCCGGGCTCGGCGAGCGGGTGCGCCGGTTCGCCCAGGCCGTGGTGGGCGTTCGGCCCTGACCGCGCAAAGGGGATTCACAGCGACCCGATAACCGGTTCTCACCCGGATTAAGGATGCGGAAAGAATCCGGGCGCAGGCTGGTGATCAGCTCCCCGGAGGTCGCATCCAGCCGGTCCGCAGAGGGAGCGGGCTGGAGGGCCTGTCATGGACATTCGTTCGGCGGGACGGCGCACTGCCGTCGGGATCACCACGGCGATCGGCATCTCGAGCCTCGCGGTCACCGGCATCCTCTCCGGCTACCTCTTCGCCGGCACGACGGCAGCCCGCACCGCGGGGACCACGACGGCGGGCACCGGCAACACGGGCAACGGCTCGTCCGGCGACGACTCGGCCGGCACCGGGGGCAACGGCGACGACTCCGGCTCGTCCGGCTCCTCCACCGGCTCCTCCACAGGCTCCTCCGGCAGCGGCATCCAGCAGAGCCAGGGCGGTGGTTCCAGTGGCCTCTCCAGCGGCTCCTGACCTGGTCCACGACGACTTCGCGGTCTGGGGCGTCGATGCCCGCATCGTGGTCTCCGACCCCGAGAGACTGACGCAGGCGCGGAGGATCGCGGACGACGAGCTCGCCGCGATCACAGCGGCCGCCAGCCGGTTCGAGCCGGGCAGCGAGCTCTCCCGGCTCAACGCGTCAGATCGTCCCGCCGGCGGCGTCGAGCTGAGTCCTCTCCTGGCCGAGTTCGTCGCGGTCGCGCTCGCCGCGGCCGTCGACACCGACGGCGACGTCGATCCCACCCTCGGCGGCGACCTGAGCCGGCTCGGCTACGACCGCGACTTCGCTTCACTGCCCGTCGACGGAGTCACCCTGACGGTCGCCCGGCCGCGGACGCCCGGATGGCAGCGCGTGACCCTCGACGAGGGCATCCTGACGCTGCCCGGCGACCTCCGGCTCGACCTCGGCGCGACCGCGAAGGCGCACGCCGCGGATCGCATCGCACGCCGCATCGCGGGGAGACCGGCGCGGACGCCCTGGTCTCGCTCGGCGGCGACATCGCCACCGCAGGCGCCACCGAGCGGCTCTGGGAGGTGCTCGTACAGGACCTCCCGTCCGACCCGGCGCAGCAGATCGCGATCCCGAACGGCGCGGGCGTGGCCACGTCGAGCACGCAGAAGCGGCGCTGGCGCAGCGACGGGCAGGCCAGACACCACATCCTCGACCCGCGCTTCGGCCTCCCGGCCGACGACGTCTGGCGGTCCGTCACCGTCGCCGCGGCGACCTGTGTCCGCGCCAACGCGCTGAGCACGGCGTCGATCGTGCGCGGCCTGAGGGCTCCCGGCTGGCTGCGCGGCCTCGGCGCCGACGCCCGGCTGGTGGCCAGGGACGGCTCGATCGTCACGACCGGGCGGTGGCCCGAGGACCTGCCGTCGACCGGCACGGGGGCGAACCGATGGATGAGGTGCCCTGATGGATGAGGTGCTCTGATGGATGAGGTGCTCTGGGCGGTCGGCCGCGCCTCCGGCGTCGTCGCGCTGATCCTGCTCACCGTCTCGCTCTGGCTCGGGATCGTCACCCGCTCCGGCCGTCCCCTTCCCGGCATGCCGCGCTTCTCGGTCACCCTGCTGCACCGCAACGTGTCGCTGCTGGCGGTCGTCTTCCTCGTCCTCCACATCGGCACGCTGCTGCTGGACTCCTACGCCAAGCTCACCCTCACCGACATCCTGGTGCCGTTCCTCGGCGCGCACCTGCCGTTCTGGCTCGGGCTCGGCACCGTGGCCGTCGACCTCCTGATCGCGGTGACGATCACGGCGCTGCTGCGCCGGCGGCTGGGCGTGCGCGTCTTCAAGACCGTGCACTGGCTGAGCTACGCGATGTGGCCGGTGGCGCTGGCGCACACGATCGGCGACGGCACCGACGGGACGTCCGGCTGGATGCTGCTGCTCGCCGGAGCGTCGGTGCTGTTCGTGCTCGTGGCCGTGCTCTGGCGGGTGTCCGCCGGATTCCTCGAGACGTCCGCCGCGCGACGCGCGGACGCCGAACCGAGCAGAAGGGGACTGTCATGACCATGACCGCCGACAACGTCCTGCCGGTCGCCGACCCCGCCGCTACGCCGCCCCGGCTGCTGGCGGCCGGGCACTCGGCAGGCGCGCCGGCCCACCTCTCCGCGTTCGGCCCCCGCCGCGGGCTCCGCCGCCCCGACCTCGAGCGCGAGCTGGAGCGTTCGGGCCTCACCGGCCGCGGCGGCGCCGCGTTCTCCGCATTCCGCAAGCTGGCGGCGACGGCCGGGCGGCGCGCGCCGGTCGTCATCGGCAACGGCTCCGAAGGGGAACCCTGGAGCTGGAAGGACGCCGTGCTCCTCGCCAACGCGCCGCACCTCGTCCTCGACGGTCTCCTGACCGCGTCCGAGGCGCTGGGCGCCGCGCGCACCGTCCTGTACCTCCACGAGGCCGCCATCGCCCCGGTCGCGGCCGCCGTCGCCGAACGCTCCGACGCCGGCCGCGTCGAACTGGTCGAGGCGGCGGACGGCTTCATCGCGGGCGAGGCGAGCGCCGTGGTGAACGCCCTCCAGACCGGCCGCGGCGTGCCGCTCGACCGGGTGCGACGGCTGTCGGAGTCCGGGCTCGACGGCCGGCCGACACTGCTGCACAACGTGGAGACGCTTGCGCAGCTCGCGCTGGTGGACCGCTACGGCGGCGACTGGTTCCGCAGCGTCGGCGACCCGGCGCAGCCGGGAACGCGCCTCGTGACGGTGACCGGCGACGTGGCGACCGAGGGCGTGTTCGAGGTGCCGACCGACGCCACCGTCGTGGACATCGTCGCCCTCGCCGGCGGGGAGGCCCGGCTCGCAGCGGGTGTGCTCCTCGGCGGGTACCACGGGCGTTGGATCGCGCCGACCGAGACCGGCGCGGCGCCCGGGGAGTCCGCGGGCGCGGGCGTCGTGCACGTGCTCGGCCCCCGGCGCTGCGGTGTGGCGACGACCGCGGCGATCGTCCAGGAGCTGGCCGCTGCCTCCGCCCGGCAGTGCGGGCCGTGCCTGTTCGGTCTCCCGGCGATGGCGGACCGGTTCGCCGACCTGGCCGCGGGCTGGCTCGCCCCGCAGGCGGCCGCCGAGCTCGCCCGGCTCGCGGAGGTGGTCGACGGACGAGGCTCGTGCCACCATCCCGACGGGGCCGCACGCCTGGTCCGCAGCGCGTTGCGGGTGTTCGCACGCGACATCCACGCCCACGCCCAAGGCCGCTGCCTGCGGAGCACGCGATGACCGCCCGGCACACCCTCCACGTCGACTGGACGCGCTGCGACGGCCGCGGCCTGTGCGCCGAACTGCTGGAGGGCACCATCGCTCGGGACGAGTGGGGATACCCGTTCGCGGTCGGCCAGCCGGCGTCCGGCCGTTCCGACATCCCGGTGCGCAGCGACCAGCTCGAGGCCGCCGAGGAGGCGGTGGCTCTGTGCCCGGTGCTGGCTCTGCGGTTGCGTCGGGTGGGGTGACGAATCCGCGCCGAGTCGGCGGTGTGGGGTTGTGCCGCTGGTGGGACTCGAACCCACACGCCCTTCCGGACAAAGCATTTTGAGTGCTCCGCGTCTGCCATTCCGCCACAGCGGCGCACAACAACACCTGAACAATACCGTAGGCTCTTACCCGTGACTGACCAGGAGACCACCCCCACCGCACCCCGCCGAGTCGTCGTCGCGGAGGACGAGTCGCTCATCCGGCTCGACATCGTCGAGACCCTCCGCGACAACGGTTTCGAGGTCGTCGGCGAGGCCGGAGACGGCGAGACCGCGGTCGCGCTGGCCACCGAGCTGCGCCCCGACCTGGTCATCATGGACGTCAAGATGCCCCAGCTCGACGGCATCTCGGCGGCCGAGCGCCTCTCCAAGAACCACATCGCGCCCGTCGTGCTGCTGACCGCATTCAGCCAGAAGGAGCTCGTGGAGCGCGCGACCGAGGCCGGCGCCCTCGCCTATGTGGTCAAGCCGTTCACCCCGAACGACCTCCTGCCGGCGATCGAGATCGCCCTGGCCCGCTACCAGCAGATCATCGCGCTGGAGGCCGAGGTCTCCGACATGGTGCAGCGCTTCGAGACCCGCAAGCTGGTCGACCGCGCCAAGGGCCTCCTCAACGAGAAGATGGGCCTCAGCGAGCCGGACGCCTTCCGTTGGATCCAGAAGGCCTCCATGGACCGCCGCCTCACCATGCACGACGTCGCCCAGGCCATCATCGAGCAGCTCGCCCCCAAGAAGTAGCCGCCCCGCAGCAATCCGTTCCTCAGTTTCTCCCGCAACACGCCGTTCGCGAGCGGGAGAAAGTGAGGAAGCAATGGCTGCTCGCTACAGCTCCTTGATCAGGTTGGTGATGCGGATGGTGCTGCAGCGGCGGCCCTGGTCGTCGGTGACGGCGATCTCGTGCGTCGTGAGGGTGCGGCCGAGGTGGATGGGCGTGCAGACGCCGGTCACGTAGCCGTCGGTCGCGGCGCGCGTGTGCGAGGCGTTGATCTCGATGCCGACGGCGAGCCGGCCTTCGCCGGCGTACAGGTTCGCCGACATCGACCCGAGGGACTCGCCGAGGACCACGTAGGCACCGCCGTGCAGCAGGTCCGCGGGCTGCGTGTTGCCGAGCACGGGCATCCGCGCGACGGCTCGCTCGATCGTGAACTCAACGATCTCGATGCCCATCTTGTCGGCGAGGGCGCCGAGCCCCTGCTGCTTCACGTACGCGAGCGCGTCCTCGGTCATCCTCTGCCTCTCCGCTGTGGGTCCGGGCCTCGTCGGCCGTCGTCCAGGACTGTCACCGGCCCCTTGTAGGCTTGCCTGGTGTCAGACTCCGAAAAGCCTACCCTTCTGATCATCGACGGCCATTCGCTGGCATTCCGGGCCTTCTACGCCCTCCCCGTCGACAGCTTCGTGAACCGCGAGGGGCAGCACACCAACGGCATCCACGGCTTCATCGCGATGCTGATCAACCTGCTCCAGCAGCAGCGTCCGACGCACCTCGCCGTCGCCTTCGACATCTCGCGCTACTCGTTCCGGACCCGCGAGTACCCGGAGTACAAGGGCACCCGCAACGAGACCCCGTCCGAGTTCGTCGGCCAGATCCCGCTGCTGGAGGAGGCCCTCCACGCGATGAACATCACCACCATCGCCAAGGAGGACTTCGAGGCCGACGACATCCTCGCCACGCTCGCCCGCCAGGGCCGTGAGCAGGGTTACCGCGTCCTCCTGGTCTCCGGCGACCGCGACACCATCCAGCTCGTCAACGACGACGTCACGCTGCTCTACCCGAACGTCCGAGGCGTCTCCGAGCTCAAGGTCTACGACCCCGCCGCGGTGCGCGAGCGCTACGGCGTCGAGCCGCACCAGTACCCGGAGATCGCGGCGCTGGTCGGCGAGACGAGCGACAACCTGATCGGCATCGACAAGGTCGGCGAGAAGACCGCGGTCAAGTGGGTGCAGCAGTACGGCACGGTGGAGAACATCGTCGCCCACGCCGACGAGATCAAGGGAGTCGTGGGCCAGAACCTCCGCGACCAGCAGGAGAACGCGCTGCGCAACCGCCGGCTCAACAAGCTGCTCGACGACGTGGAGCTGGAGGTCGGCCCGGCCGACCTCGAGCGCAAGCCGCTCAACGAGAACGCCGTGCGCGACATCTTCGCGCGCCTCCAGTTCAAGACCCTCCTCGACCGGCTGCTGAAGGCCGCGGCCGAGGACGGCACGCTCACCGGCGCGGGCGGCACGGCCCCCTCGGAGGGCGACGCCGGCGCGGTGAGCGCCCCGGTCGTCCGCACGCTCATCGACGAGGAGCTCGCGAACTGGCTCGAGAAGGCGTCTGCCGACGGCGCCGCGGTCGCGGTCCAGCTCGAGCTCGGCCCAGCGGGCATCAGCGGCTTCGGCCTCGCCGCCGCCGACGACACGGTCTACGTCCCGTGGGCTCCTGGTCGTCCCGACTACACGGCGCTGGAGGAGTGGCTGGCGAGCAGCGCTCCGAAGTACTTCTTCCACGCCAAGCCGCAGTTCAAGGCGCTGAGCCGTGCCGGCTTCGTGGTCGACGGGCTCGCCTTCGACACCCGGATCGCGTCCTGGCTGGTCAAGCCGGGCGCGGCGCCGCAGTCGCTGGCCGAGCAGGTGTACGAGGTGCTGGGCGAGACCCTGCCGGTCTCCGACCCGAACCAGCTCGTGCCGCTGAACGACGCGGTGAGCCCCGCGACCGAGGCCTGGTACATCCGCCGCGTCGCCGAGGGTCAGATGATCGCCCTCGACGCGGGCACCCGCGCCGTGCTCGACGACATCGAGCTCCCTCTGGTCGCGGTGCTGGCGGAGATGGAGCTCCACGGCGTCTCCATCGACACCGAGGTGCTGAGCCGCCTGCGCGGCCAGCTCACCGACAAAGCCAACGACTACGCCGCCCGCGCCTACGCGGAGGTCGGCCACGAACTCAACCTCGGCTCGCCCAAGCAGCTCCAGCAGGTGCTGTTCGACGAGCTCGGGATGCCGAAGACCCGCTCCACGAAGACCGGCTACTCGACCGACGCGCAGTCGCTGGCCGACCTCCAGGAGAGCAACCCGCACCCGTTCCTCGACCTGCTGCTCCAGCATCGAGACGCGACCAAGCTGAAGCAGATCGTGGAGACGCTGGAGCGCTCGGTCGGCTCGGACGACCGCATCCACACCACCTACGACCAGACCGGCACCAGCACGGGCCGAATCTCGTCCAACGACCCGAACCTCCAGAACATCCCGATCCGCACCGAGGAGGGCCGCGAGATCCGCTCGGCCTTCCGCTGCGCGCCGGAGTACGAGACGCTGCTGACCGCCGACTATTCGCAGATCGAGATGCGCATCATGGCGCACCTCTCCGAGGACCCGGGACTCATCGAGGCCTTCAACGCGGGGAGGACCTGCACCGCTTCGTCGGCGCGCGCGTGTTCGGCGTGGCGCCGGAGGACGTCACCCCGCTCATGCGCACCAAGGTCAAGGCGATGTCCTACGGTCTCGCCTACGGGCTCAGCCCGTTCGGCCTGTCCAAGCAGCTCCGCATCGAGACGAAGGAGGCGCGGGACCTGATGGCCGGCTACTTCGAGCGCTTCGGTGCTGTGCGCGACTACCTGCGCAGCGTCGTGGAGATCGCACGGGTCGACGGCTACACCGAGACGATCTTCGGCCGCCGCCGCCCGTTCGCCGACCTGACCTCCACCAACCGGGTGCTGCGCGAGAACGCCGAGCGTCAGGCGCTCAACGCGCCCATCCAGGGCTCGGCCGCCGACATCATGAAGATCGCCATGCTCGGCATCGCCGGCGACCTGATCGACCAGGACCTGAACTCCCGGATGCTCCTCCAGGTCCACGATGAGCTCATCTTCGAGGTCGCCCCCGGCGAGTGGGGCGCGCTGGAGGCGGTCGTCCGCACCCGCATGGCCGGCGCCGCCGACCTCCGCGTCCCCCTCGACGTGCAGATCGGCCGCGGCCCCAACTGGGAGGCCGCCGCCCACTGACCCCGTCGCCAGCCATCGCTTCCTCACTTCCTCCCGCGACACGCCGTGCGAAACCGGGAGAAAGTGAGGAAGCGATTGCTGCGGTGAGGGGGAAGATTCGGGTGCGTCCGCCTCGATAGGCTCGGGGCATGACGAACGCAGAGAAGCGCGAACCGACTCCGATCGACACGATCGCTGAGGAGTGGGTCGACACCCAGCTGGAGCTCCACCCCGAGTACCACGTCTGGCTCGGCCGACCCGGCCGTGAAGGCGAATACTCCGACTACTCCCCGGCCGGCGCCGAGCAGGCCATCGGCAAGGTGCGGGAGGCCCTGGCCACGATCCGGGCCGCCGAACCGGTTGACGACATCGACCGGGTCACCAAGATGGACCTGTCGCGCGACCTCGAGCTCACCATCGAGAAGCACGAGGCCGGCTTCAACCAGCGCGACCTCAACGTGATCGCCTCCCCGGCCCAGGAGCTCCGCGACATCTTCGACCTCGTCCCCACCGACACCGAGGAGGACTGGGCCAACGTCGCGACGCGACTGCACAACCTCCCCGCCGCGATGGACGGCTACATCGAGACCCTGCGCAGCGGCATCGCCAACGGCAACGTCCCGGCGATCCGTCAGGTGCGCGAGGTGCTCGCGCAGGCGAACAAGCAGGTCGCCGGCACCGGGTTCTTCTTCGACTTCACCGGCTCGGCGAAGACCCTCGACGGCGAGCTGCCCGCGTCCCTGAAGGCCGACCTGGCCGAGGGTGCGAAGGAGTCGGCCGCCGCTTACGCCACGCTCGCCGCGTTCTTGCAGGACGAGCTCGCCGCCCACGCGCCCGAGAAGGACGCCGTCGGTCGCGAGCTGTACTCCCTCGCCTCCCGCGACTTCCTCGGCGCGACCGTCGACCTGGACGAGACCTACGAGTGGGGCATCGAGGAGCTCGCGCGCATGGTCGCCGAGCAGGAGTCGATCGCGAACGAGATCAAGCCGGGCGCGACGGTCCACGAGGCCATCGCGTTCCTGGACGGCGACGCCTCCCGCAAGCTGCACGGCACCGACGCGCTGCAGCGCTGGATGCAGGAGACCAGCGACCGCGCCATCGAGGAGCTCGGCAAGACGCATTTCGACATCCCGGCCGAGATCCGCCGACTGGAGTGCATGATCGCCCCCACCCAGGAGGGCGGCATCTACTACACGGGCCCGAGCGACGACTTCGCGCGCGCCGGCCGGATGTGGTGGAGCGTCCCGGAGGGCGTCACGGAGTTCGACACCTGGCGCGAGTTGACCACCGTCTACCACGAGGGCGTCCCCGGCCACCACCTCCAGATCGCCCAGGCCACCTACAACAAGGCGCAGCTCAACTCCTGGCGCCGCATCGCGGGCACCTCGGGCCACGCTGAGGGCTGGGCGCTCTACGCGGAGCGCCTGATGGAGCAGCTCGGCTACCTGGACGACCCGGCCGACCGGCTCGGGATGCTCGACGGCCAGCGGATGCGCGCGGCCCGCGTCGTCCTCGACATCGGCGTCCACCTGGAGAAGCAGCTCCCGGACGGCTCCGGACCGTGGAGCGGCGAGTACGCCTTCGGCTTCCTGGCGGACAACGTGAACATGAACGAGGGCTTCGTCCGGTTCGAGGTGAACCGGTACCTCGGCTGGCCGGGGCAGGCGCCGTCGTACAAGATCGGTCAGCGGATCTGGGAGCAGCTCCGCGACGAGTACGCCCGCCGCGAGGGCGCCGCGTTCGACATCAAGGCGTTCCACAAGAAGGCGCTCGACATCGGCGGCGTCGGTCTGGACACGCTGAAGTCGGCGCTGCTCGACTGAGCGCCCCGGCGTCCGCAGAGAGCGCGTAGCCGCGATGACCTCCCCGTACCGGGCCGTGCTCGGCCCGGCGTTCGATGAGCTCCATCCGCGGCTGCGCGCCTACTTCGACGCCATCCCGGATGGTTCGGCCGGCACGGGCCGGGGCGTGTTCGACACCGTCGGCACGCCCCGGCGCTGGCTGTGGCCGGTGCTGGCGGTGTTCGGCCGGGCGCACGTGATGTTCCCGGTGTGGGAGCGCGCGGTGCCGTTCACGGTCGAGAACGTGCCCGTGAAGTCGGCCGACGGCGGCCCGGCGGTGCGCGCCGTGCGGCGGTTCGTGCTGCGGGGGCGCGTGCTCGACATGCGCGACGAGATCGGCGTGGACGGCTGGATGATCGTGGACCGACTCGGGTCGCCCGTCCTCGTGGAAGCCTTGTTCTCCGCCCGGGTGATCGACGGTGCGATTCGGCTGACTTCGCGCCGGGTCGCGGTGCGGGTGGGGAGGCTGCGGATCGTCGTCCCGCGCGCCGTCGCACCCGTCGTGGCCCTCACCGAGCGGTACGACGACGAGCGCGACGCGCAGTCCGTCTCCGTCGTCGTCCGCGTCCCGCTGATCGGTAGGGTGTACCAGTACGCGGGGACGTTCCGATACCAGGTCGGGCGCCGCGAGAGCGGCGGCGACGCCGCATCGGGGGAGTGAGTGAGCGAGCGCATCGTCATCGCCGGCGCGTCCGGCTTCATCGGACGCTATCTGGCGGAGCACTACCGCGCCGCGGGCGCGACGGTCCTGCTGGTCGGGCGCGACGGCGCCGACGCGCGCTGGGGCGACGCCGAGGCGCTGCGCCGGGTCGTCACCGGCGCCGACGTCCTGATCAACCTCGCGGGCAAGAGCGTGAACTGCCGCTACGGCGACGCGAACCGAGCCGAAATCTTCCGCTCCCGGCTCGACACCACGCGGGCGCTGCGGGAGGCCGTGGCGGCCTCCGACGCGCCGCCTCCCGTCTGGTTCAACGCCTCCACCGCGACCATCTACCGGCACGCCGAAGACCGGCCGATGACCGAGTCGACGGGCGAGCTCGGCACCGGCTTCTCGGTGAACGTGGCGCGCGCCTGGGAGGCCGAGTTCTTCGCGGGCGAGCTGCCCGGAACCCGCCGGATCGCGCTGCGGATGGCGATCGTGCTCGGCGATGGCTCGGCGCTCATCCCGCTCATCCGCCTGGCGCAGTTCGGCCTCGGCGGCCCGCAGCTCGACGGCCGCTGGTTCGCCACGACGGCGCGGCGCAACGCGGGCACCTTCCACGAGTTCCGCGCCCGCGGCGGCCGGCAGCGGTTCAGTTGGGTGCACATGGCCGACGTGCTCGGCTCGATCGAGTTCTTACGGCAGCATCCGGAGCTCGACGGCCCGGTCAACGTCGCCGCGCCGCACCCCTCGGACAACCGCACCTTCATGGCGACCCTGCGCCGCGTGCTGCGGGTTCCGGCCGGGCTCCCGGCGTTTCGGTGGATGCTGGAGCTCGGCACGGCGGTCATCCGCACCGAGACCGAGCTGGTGCTGAAGAGCCGCTGGGTGGTGCCCGAGCGCCTGCTCGCGGCGGGGTACACGTTCGCCTTCCCGGACCTGGAGCCCGCCCTCCGCGACATCGTCGTCGGACGCGAGTTGCCCCTTCCGCAGACCAGTCGGTAGACTAGACCGTCACTTGTGTGACATCCACATCCGCCTGCCGTTCGCGGAAGACACCCACAGAGGTTCGCGCTCGGCCTGATTTATGTCCATAACGGAGCATCTACTACATGACAACCGCAACGACCGACAAGGCACCGAAGCAGGTCGCAGTCAACGACATCGGTTCTGCTGAAGACTTTCTTGCCGCGGTCGAAAAGACGCTGAAGTTCTTCAACGACGGAGACCTCATCGAGGGAACCGTCGTCAAGATCGACCGCGACGAGGTCCTCCTCGACGTCGGCTACAAGACCGAGGGTGTCATCCCCTCCCGCGAGCTTTCCATCAAGCACGACGTCGACCCCAGCGAGGTCGTCGAGGTCGGCGACACCGTCGAGGCGCTCGTTCTCCAGAAGGAGGACAAGGAAGGCCGCCTCATCCTGTCCAAGAAGCGTGCGCAGTACGAGCGTGCGTGGGGCGACGTGGAGAAGATCAAGGAAGCCGACGGCGTCGTCACCGGTACGGTGATCGAGGTCGTCAAGGGCGGCCTGATCGTCGACATCGGCCTCCGCGGCTTCCTGCCGGCGTCGCTCATCGAGCTGCGCCGCGTCCGCGACCTGACCCCGTACCTGGGCCAGGAGATCGAGGCGAAGATCCTCGAGCTCGACAAGAACCGCAACAACGTGGTCCTGTCGCGCCGCGCGCTGCTGGAGCAGACCCAGTCGGAGTCCCGCACCACGTTCCTCAACAACCTGCACAAGGGCCAGGTCCGCAAGGGCGTCGTGTCCTCGATCGTCAACTTCGGCGCGTTCGTCGACCTGGGCGGCGTGGACGGCCTCGTGCACGTCTCCGAGCTCTCGTGGAAGCACATCGAGCACGCCTCGGAGGTCGTCGAGGTCGGCCAGGAGGTCACCGTCGAGATCCTCGAGGTCGACCTGGACCGCGAGCGCGTCTCGCTGTCGCTGAAGGCGACCCAGGAGGACCCGTGGCAGGTCTTCGCCCGCACCCACGCGATCGGTCAGGTCGCGCCGGGCAAGGTCACGAAGCTCGTCCCGTTCGGTGCGTTCGTCCGCGTCGCGGACGGCATCGAGGGCCTGGTGCACATCTCCGAGCTCTCCGGCAAGCACGTCGAGCTCGCGGAGCAGGTCGTGTCGGTCGGCGAAGAGGTCTTCGTCAAGGTCATCGACATCGACCTGGAGCGCCGCCGCATCTCGCTGTCGCTCAAGCAGGCGAACGAGGGCGTCGACCCCGAAGGCACCGAGTTCGACCCGGCCCTCTACGGCATGGTCACCGAGTACGACGACCAGGGGAACTACAAGTACCCCGAGGGCTTCGACCCGGAGACCAACGAGTGGAAGGAAGGCTTCGAGACCCAGCGCGACGAGTGGGAGCAGCAGTACGCCGCTGCCCAGGCTCGTTGGGAGGCGCACAAGCGCCAGGTCGCGAAGGGCATCGAGGAGGCGGCCGCCGACAGCGGTACCTCGTCCTACTCGAGCGAGACCGGCAACGGCGGCACCCTCGCCGACGACGAGTCCCTCGCCGCTCTGCGCGAGAAGCTCAGCTCCAACAACTGAGACCCGTCTCATCCGTGAACGGCCGGTCCCTTCGGGGGCCGGCCGTTCCGGCGTTACGCACCGCCTTTCCGCCGAAGGGCACCGCCCCTCAAACGGTCGTTGAGGGGCGTTGACGGGCTCCTCGGCGTTCGCAATAGGCTGGACATCGTGCAGCTCATCGGACTGACCGGCGGGATCGCCTCCGGAAAATCGACCATCGCCTCCCGTCTCGCCGAGCTCGGCGCCGTCGTCGTGGACGCCGACCGGATCGCCCGGGAGGTCGTCGAGCCGGGCACCCCCGCGCTGGCCGAGATCGCCGCGACGTTCGGCCCCGGCGTCATCGCCGCGGACGGCAGCCTCGACCGGCCGGCGCTCGGCGCGATCGTGTTCGGCGACGCGGGCGCCCTCCGGAAGCTCAACGGGATCACTCACCCGGCCGTGCTCGCCGCGTCGACTGCACGGTTCGAGGCCGCGGGCGCCGCCGATCCCGCGGCGATCGTCGTGTACGACGTGCCGTTGCTGGTCGAGTCGGCCAACGAGTACCCGTTCGACCTGGTGGTCGTCGCCCATGCCGACGCGGCGACGCGGATCGACCGGCTGGTGCGGCTGCGCGGGATGGACCAGGCGGAGGCCGAGCGCCGGATCGGGTCGCAGGCCTCCGACGAGGAGCGCCTGGCGGTGGCGGATGTGGTGATCGACACCGACGGGACGCTCGACCGCACGCGCGAGCAGGTGGACGAGCTGTGGGAGAGTCTGCGCTCCTGATCGGGGGCGGCGTTCCGCTCTCAGCGAGAGCGGGCCGCGATGTCGGTGGTCCTTCCTAGACTGGACTCATGCAAGCCACGCGTCTCGTCCGTCCGTTCGAGGTCGTCAGTGAATTCGCGCCCAGCGGCGACCAGCCCAAGGCCATCGCCGAGCTCGCCGCCCGCATCAACGCCGGTGAGACCGACGTCGTCCTCCTCGGTGCGACCGGTACCGGCAAGTCCGCGACCACCGCCTGGCTGGTCGAGCAGGTGCAGCGCCCGACGCTCGTCCTCGCCCACAACAAGACCCTCGCCGCGCAGCTCGCCAACGAGTTCCGCGAGCTGCTGCCCAACAACGCGGTCGAGTACTTCGTCTCGTACTACGACTACTACCAGCCCGAGGCCTACGTCCCGCAGACGGACACCTTCATCGAGAAGGACTCCTCCGTCAACGCGGAGGTCGAGCGATTGCGGCACTCGACCACCAACTCGCTGCTGAGCCGTCGCGATGTCGTCGTGGTCTCCACGGTCTCGTGCATCTACGGCCTCGGCGCCGCCGAGGAGTACCTGGAGGCGATGGTCGCCCTCCAGGTGGGCCAGAACGTCGGCCGCGACGCGCTCATCCGCCGGTTCGTCGCGATGCAGTACGAGCGCAACGACGTCGACTTCTCGCGCGGCAAGTTCCGCGTGCGGGGCGACACCATCGAGATCATCCCGATGTACGAGGAGCACGCGATCCGGGTCGAGTTGTTCGGCGACGAGATCGAGGCCCTCTATTCGTTGCATCCGCTGACCGGGGACGTGCTGCAGAAGATGGACGCCGTGTCGGTGTTCCCGGCGACCCACTACGCCGCCAGCCCCGTCACCATCCAGCGCGCCATCGGCACCATCCAGGAGGAGCTGCGCGAGCGGCTGCAGGAGCTGGAGCGCGAGGGCAAGCTGTTGGAGGCGCAGCGCCTACGGATGCGCACCCAGTTCGACCTGGAGATGATGGAGCAGATCGGCTTCTGCTCCGGCATCGAGAACTACTCGCGGCACATCGACGGCCGGCAGCCGGGCGAGGCGCCCAACTGCCTGCTCGACTACTTCCCGGACGACTTCCTCGTCGTGATCGACGAGTCGCACGTGACCGTGCCGCAGATCGGCGCGATGTACGAGGGCGACGCGTCGCGCAAGCGCACACTGGTCGAGCACGGCTTCCGGCTGCCCAGCGCGCTCGACAACCGGCCGCTGCGCTGGAACGAGTTCAAGGACCGGGTGGGCCAGACCGTGTACTTGTCCGCGACTCCCGGCAAGTACGAGATGGGCATCGCCGACGGCGTGGTCGAGCAGATCATCCGCCCGACCGGCCTGGTCGACCCGCAGATCGTCGTCAAGCCGACCAAGGGCCAGATCGACGACCTGCTCGAAGAGATCCGCGTCCGCGTCGAGCGCGACGAGCGCATCCTGGTCACCACGCTGACCAAGAAGATGGCGGAAGAGCTCACCGACTTCCTCGCGGAGGCCGGCGTGAAGGTCCGCTATCTGCACTCGGATGTGGACACCCTCCGCCGCGTGGAGCTGCTCACCGAGCTGCGCGCCGGCGTCTACGACGTGCTGGTCGGCATCAACCTCCTGCGCGAGGGGCTCGACCTGCCGGAGGTGTCGCTGGT
Organism: Leifsonia sp. L25; assembly: GCF_050632895.1. The sequence continues at coordinate 32,291 of NZ_JBODRZ010000001.1, forward strand.
GGCCATCCTCGACGCCGACAAGGAGGGATTCCTCCGCTCGTCGACGTCGCTCATCCAGACCATCGGCCGCGCCGCCCGAAACGTCTCGGGCGAAGTGCACATGTACGCCGACGTGCTGACGGACTCGATGAAGAACGCGATCGAGGAGACCGACCGCCGCCGCGAACTCCAGATCGAGTACAACCGCGCCAACGGCATCGACCCTCAACCGCTGCGCAAGCGCATCGCGGACATCACCGATGTACTGGCCCGCGAGGAGGCCGACACGGCCCGGATCCTCGCCGGTCGCGAGCAGCGCCGCAAGAGCCCGACGCCGAATCTGCGCAACGGCGGGATCGCCGCTCAGGGCGCGGCGGAACTGGAGTCGCTGATCGCCGACCTGAACGAGCAGATGCTCGCGGCGGCGGGCGAACTGAAGTTCGAGCTGGCGGCGCGGCTGCGCGACGAGCTGTCGGATCTGAAGCGGGACCTGCGGCAGATGGAGAAGGCAGGGCATCTGGGCTGACGTCCGGCCGCGCGCTGCCCGCGCGCTCCCGGTGCCTCCGCGCTACGGTGCCGTGTTGTGAGTGCGAGTGGCGGTGGTCCGGCCGCGCGCTCCCCACGCCTCCGCGCTACGGTGGCAGGGTGGGCTCGAAGGCGACGCGGACGCGGCAGCGGTGGGGGATGGTCACCGCCGCCGGGGTCTTGCTCGCCCTCTCCGGCGTGGCGCTCGCGTTCCAGGGCGCTCCCGTCTTCACCGGCCTCCGGTTCGCCCTGCCCTCCGCCGACCTCCAGCCGCACCCGGGTGAGCAGCGGGGCACCGGCACGCCGACCCCGCAGGAGATCCCGCACGAGACCCGCATCGACCTGACCTGGGTGACCTACGCGGTCATCGCGCTGATCGTCGTGGTCCTGCTCGCCCTGCTCTGGCGCTACCTTCGGCGGAGGCTGCGTCCCGAGTTCCCCGGCCTCAGCGGCGATGTCGACGGCTCCGCCGAGGGGACCGTCGCGCCCGAGCCGCCCGCGCAGCCGCGGCCGGAACCCGTCCGTCGCGGCCTCGACCGGGCCCTCGACCTGCTCGGCGAGGGCCGGGAGCCGCGGGACGCCATCGAGCGGGCGTGGCTCGGGTTGGAGGAAGGCGCCGCGGACAGCGGTGTCCACCGGCTCCCCGCCGAAACGCCGGGGGAGTTCGTCCGGCGCGTGCTCGCCCGCGTGGCCCCCGACCGCGACGCCGCCGGCGACCTCCTCGACCTGTATCTGCGCGCCCGGTTCAGCGACGCTCCCGTGACCGCGACCGACGTCGAGTCCGCCCGCACCGCGATCGAAGCGTTGCGCGCCTCGTGGGGGACCGCCGTGGCCGGCGGGACGCTCCGATGACCCGCGCTCGATTGCTCGGGCGCGCCGTCGGGTGTGTGCTCGCGGCCGCGGTCGTCGGGGTGGCGGCCTGGTTCTTCGGGATGGACGCCCCGCACTCCATCGGGCTCGGGTTCGTGGTGTTCGCTCTCGGCGCCGTGCTGTCGCTCCTCGGCGACCAGGCCGAAGTGACCTGGCCCGTCCCTTCGCCGCAGCCGCGGCCGGGCGCGCGCCGGGACGTCGTGCAGCTCGGCTGGTCGCTCGGCGCGCGCGGTGGACGGGTGTCGCCGGAGGCGGTCCGGCGCCTCCGCACGCTCGCCGCCGAGGTGCTCGACCGCTACGGCGTGCAGCTCGACGACGCGGGCGCCCAGCCGGAGGTCGTCCGGCTGCTGGGGCAGGAGTCCGCCGCCATGCTGCGGAAGGGCAGCGCGGCCGCCCCGCGCCCGAAGGAGTTCGCGGCGTCCCTGGCCGGGCTGGAGGCACTGGCCGCGCCCGGCGCTGCGCGGGACGACCGCGCCGCCGCCGCCGGCGGGGCGGTGCCGGCGGGGCGCTCGCCCACTGCCCCGCTCCCGGACGGCACCGTTCAGCAGTCTGGCGAACTGCCCACCGAACCTCTCCCTGCAGACACGACAGGAGCCGCATGATCCCGGAAACGTCGACCACCGCCACGTCGACCGCAGCTGCGTCGGCCACCGCCACGTCCGCCACCGCGACCTCTTCCGCCGACTCCGACGGGCTCGCCCCGCTTCCCGTCGCCGAGGTCGCCCGGCTCGGCGCCGAGGTCCTCGACCGAGTGGAGTCCGTCGTGGTCGGGATGCGCGAGCCCCTGCACATCGCGCTCGCCACCGTGCTCGCCGGCGGCCACGTGCTGTTCGAGGACGTGCCCGGCCTCGGCAAGACCCTCGCCGCGCGCAGCATCGCGAGCGCCGTCGGCCTCGACTTCCGGCGGTTGCAGTGCACACCCGACCTCCTCCCATCCGACATCACCGGCTCGTTCGTCTACGTGCCGTCGACCGCCGAGTTCGAGTTCCGGCCGGGGCCCGTGTTCACCGGGCTGTTCCTCGCTGACGAGATCAACCGCACCTCGCCGAAGACGCAGTCCGCGCTCCTGGAGGCGATGGCCGAGGGGCAGGTGTCCGTGGAGGGGCGCAGCTTCGCGCTGCCGCGGCCCTTCCACGTCGTCGCGACCGCGAACCCGATCGAGTCGGAAGGCACCTACGCCCTCCCGGAGGCGCAGCTCGACCGGTTCATGGTGCGCCTCGGCGTCGGCTACCCGGACGCGGACGGCGAGGCGCAGGTGCTCCTCGCCCGCGTCGCCCGACGGCACGAGGTCGCCACAGTCGAGCCCGTGACGGACGCCCGGACCCTCCTGGCGATGCAGGCGGGCGTCGAGCGCGTCGACGTCGATCCCGACATCGCCGCGTACTGCGTGCGCCTCGCCGCCGCCACCCGCCGGCACCGCTCCGTCGAGGTCGGCGCATCGCCGCGCGGATCGCAGGGTCTCCTGCTGGTGGCCCGGGCGCTGGCGGTGCTCGCCGGCCGCGACTTCGTCATCCCCGACGACGTCAAGCGGGTGGCCGTACCGGTGCTCGCGCACCGGCTGACACTGACCGTGCAGGCGTGGACCAGCGGCGTGAGCGCGTCGCAGGTGGTGCTGGAGGTCGTGTCCTCGGTACCGGGACCGCCGGCGGTGGGCGCGCGCGAGCGGCAGGCCGCTGACTGATGTCGCTGTGGTCGCGGGCGCGCATGCCCGGCCCGCGCGAGCGGAGCGAGGCGCCGGCCGGCGGGTCCGGGTGGGCGCTGAGCCCGGCGGTGACCGCGGCCGCGATCGTCGCCGCGGTGTGCCTGGTCGCCGCGTTCGTGCTGTCCCGGCCGGAGCTGGTGTTGGTCGCTGCTCCACTGCTGCTGGCGGCGGTGGTCGGCTGGTCGTCGCGGCCGGAGACCGCGGCCGCGCGCACCCGTGTGACGATCGCCGGCGACGACGCGGACGGCCGGGTGGGCGTGGACGCGGTGGCGGAGGCGGACGGCCGCGCGGACGGCGTGCACCTGCGCATCCACCGGGCGGACCGCCGTCCCGAGGACGCCGTGGTGACGCCCCGGGGGCCGCGCGGCTGCGCTTCCGTGTCGCCGTCTCGCACTCCGGGCCGCAACGGATTCTGTCGCTCGCCGCCCGTGGGATCGGCCCGGACGCCGCGTGGACCGGCGATCCCGGCTTTCCCGCCGTCGCCGAGCGCGTGGTGCGGCCGGCCTCGCAGCGGATCCGCAGCCTCCCGCTGCCCGCGCGCCTGCTCGGCCTGACCGGCGGCCACGTGTCCACGCGGCCGGGCGACGGCGGCGAGTTCCGGGACATCGACCGCTTCCGCCCGGGCGACCGGCTCCGCCGCATCGACTGGAAGGCGACCGCCCGCCTGGCGCAGCGTCCCGGTGAGCTCTACGTGCGGCGGACCACGGCGACCTCCGACGCCGCCGTGCAGCTCGTGCTGGACGCGCGCGACGACGTCCCTGGCGCGGTCGCAGGGTGGGCGGCGCCCTACCCGCGCCCGGGAGCGACCTCCCTCGACCTTGCGCGGGAGGCCGCGGTCTCGCTGGCCGGCGCGTACGCCGCGGCGTCCGACCGGGTCGGCTTCGACGACCTCTCCGACGCGAGCCGTGCACTGCCGCCGCGGGCCGGATCGCGGCACCTGCACCGGGTCCTGCGTGCGGTCGAACTGACCACCGCTCACGGGTCGGCGACCGAGCGCGCGCGGGCGCCGAGGCTCGCCCAGGGAGCGGTCGTGTTCGTGATGTCCACGTTCCTGGACGACCAGGCCATGCGGCTGGCGCTCACCTGGCGGGCTGCGGGGCACCGGGTGGTGGTGGTCGACGTGCTGCCGCCGCGGACCGTCGATGAGCTCCCGGCCCGGGAACGGCTGGCGCTGCGGGTCGTGGACCTCGAGCGCGGACTGCGCCTGGACCGCCTGCGGGCGGCAGGGGCGGAGCTGCTGCAGTGGGCGTCGCCGGAGCGCGACGCGGTGCTCCGGCGGCTGGCGACGCCGAGGAGGCGCGGATGAGCGGCATGGAGATCCCGCCCGCCCCCAGCCGTGACCTCGGCCTCACGGTGCCCGCCTGGTCCCTCCGGGTCGCGTTCGCCGTCGTGGCCGTCCCGCTCGCCGTCACCACCGCCCCCAGCGGCCCGTGGCCCGCCGTGGCGGTGCTCCTCACCGGGGTGGCTGTCGCCGTTCCGCGCTGGCGGGTCGCCTGGGTGCTCATCGCCGTGCTCGCGTTCTCCACGCTCCTCGAGCCGGGGAGGCTCACGCTCCGGCTGCTCGCCGTGATCGCCGCGGTTCACGTGCTGCATGTGCTCGCGGCGTGGATTCTCGTCGTTCCCGCGGGGGCGCTGCTGCAGCCGGCCGTGCTGCTGCCGTCGCTGCGACGCGTCGTTCTCATCCAGGTCCCGGTGCAGGCGTCCGCGATCGTGCTGCTGCTCGTCGCCCGGCCGTCCGCTGCGCCGTGGCTCGCGGTGGTCTCGGGAGGCGCTATCGTCGGCCTCGTCGCCCTCCTCGCTGCGCTGCTGCTCGCCCGGCCGAGGGCGTGAGACCGGCGCCGAATGCGAATGTCGGTGGTGCGGCGTACGCTCGCGCGTGGTCGCACACCCTCTGTCCGGGTTGTTAGAATCGAACAAAGATTCGAACTCGCCGACAGGGGCCTTCACAGGGCACTGCGCTGGTGCGCGGTGGGCGAACACGCGGGTGGGGCGACGGCGAATAGCGGAGAATGGAACGAGTGAGCACTCTGAGTAGCAGGAGTTCGGCAGGCAATCCGAGCAAGGTGGTGGGGTCGCACCTCAGCGTCCGCGGGGCGCGGGTGCACAACCTCCACAACGTCGACCTCGAGATCCCGCGCGACGCGCTGGTCGTCTTCACGGGCCTGTCCGGCTCGGGCAAGTCGTCGCTCGCGTTCGACACGATCTTCGCCGAGGGGCAGCGCCGCTACGTCGAGTCGCTGTCGGCGTACGCGCGGCAGTTCCTCGGCCAGGTCGACCGGCCGGACGTCGACTTCATCGAGGGCCTGAGCCCCGCGGTGTCCATCGACCAGAAGTCCACCAACCGCAACCCGCGGTCGACGGTCGGCACGATCACCGAGATCTACGACTACATGCGCCTGCTCTGGGCGCGCATCGGCGTCCCGCACTGCCCGGTCTGCGGTGAGAAGATCCAGCGCCAGACTGTTCAGCAGATCGCCGACCAGCTCATGGAGCTGGAGCCCGGCACCCGCTACATGGTGGTCAGCCCGGTCATCTCGCAGAAGAAGGGCGAGTTCGTCGACCTCTTCAAGGAGCTCGCCGCGAGCGGCTACTCGCGCGCGATCGTGGACGGCGAGCAGATCCAGCTCAGCGAGCCGCCGACGCTCAAGAAGCAGTACAAGCACGACATCTCCGTGGTGGTCGACCGCCTCGTCGCGGGTCCCGACATCCTCGGCCGCCTGACCGACTCGCTGGAGACCGCGCTGCGGCTCACCGACGGCCTGGTGCGGGTCAACTTCGTGGACCGGGAGGGCCCGGAGGCGTGGCAGTCGTTCAGCGAGAAGCTGTCCTGCCCCAACGGCCACCCGATCCAGCTCACCGAGATCGAGCCGCGCACCTTCTCGTTCAACGCGCCGTTCGGCGCCTGCCCGGAGTGCTCCGGCCTCGGCACGCGCATGTCGGTGGACGAAGACCTCCTGCTCGGCGACGAGGAGCTCAGCATCGCCGAGGGCGTCATCGTCCCGTGGACCACGCAGGGCAAGGGCCTCTTCAACTACTACGAGAAGCTGCTCGACGGCCTCGCGCGGGACCTCGGCTTCTCGCTGAAGACGCCGTGGAAGAAGCTGCCGCAGAACGTCAGGGAGGCCGTCCTCCGCGGCGACAACTTCGAGGTCAAGGTGCGGTGGAAGAACCGCTACGGCCGCGAGATGTCCTACACGTCCGGCTTCGAGGGCGTCGTGCCCTACATCGAGCGCCAGTACGCACAGGCGGAGACCGACACCCAGCGCGCCCGCTGGGCCGAGTACCTCCGCGAGGTGCCGTGCCCGGTCTGCCAGGGCAAGCGGCTGAAGCCCGAGGTTCTCTCGGTGCTCGTCCACGGCGCGTCGATCGCCGACGCGTCCCTGCTCAGCCTGTCGGACGCGCGCGCGTTCATGGAGAAGCTGCACCTCACCGAGCGCGAGCAGAAGATCGGCGCGCAGGTGCTGCGGGAGATCAAGATCCGCCTCGACTTCCTCATCCAGGTCGGTCTGAGCTACCTCGACCTGGCCCGCGCGGCGGCGACGCTGTCGGGCGGCGAGGCGCAGCGCATCCGGCTGGCGACGCAGATCGGGTCGGGCCTCACCGGCGTGCTGTACGTGCTGGACGAGCCCAGCATCGGCCTCCACCAGCGCGACAACCGCCGCCTGATCGACACGCTCGTGGCTCTGCGCGACCTGGGCAACACGCTGATCGTGGTCGAGCACGACGAGGACACCATCCGCACGGCGGACTGGATCGTGGACATCGGCCCGGGCGCCGGCGTCAACGGCGGCCACGTGGTGCACTCCGGGTCGTACGACGAACTGCTCGCCAACACCGCGTCGCTGACCGGCGACTACCTGGCCGGGCGGCGCGAGATCGTCATCCCCGAGAAGCGGCGCAAGATCGACAAGAAGCGCGTGATCCGGGTGGTGGACGCTCAGGCCAACAATCTGAAGAAGGTGACGGTGGACTTCCCGCTCGGCGCCTTCGTGGCGGTCACCGGCGTCTCCGGCTCGGGCAAGTCGTCGCTGGTCAACGACATCCTGTACCGCGTGCTGGCCAACAAGCTCAACGGCGCCCGCAAACTGCCGGGCAAGCACCGCACGGTGACCGGCCTCGAGAACCTCGACAAGGTCGTGCACGTCGACCAGGCGCCGATCGGGCGCACGCCGCGTTCCAACCCGGCGACCTACACAGGCGTCTTCGACCGCATCCGCACCCTGTTCGCCGAGACGCCGGAGGCCAAGGTCCGCGGCTACCTGCCCGGCCGGTTCAGCTTCAACGTCAAGGGCGGTCGGTGCGAGACGTGCTCGGGCGACGGCACGATCAAGATCGAGATGAACTTCCTGCCCGACGTCTACGTGGCGTGCGAGGTGTGCGGGGAGCGCGGTACAACCGCGACACCCTGACGGTGCACTACAAGGGCAAGAACATCGCCGAGGTGCTCGACATGCCGATCAGCGAGGCGGCGGAGTTCTTCCGGCCGATCTCGGCGATCCACCGCTACCTGCAGACCCTCGTCGACGTCGGCCTGGGCTACGTGCGGCTCGGTCAGAGCGCCACGACGCTCTCGGGCGGCGAGGCGCAGCGCGTCAAGCTCGCGACGGAGCTGCAGCGCCGGTCGAACGGCCGCAGCGTGTATGTGCTCGACGAGCCCACCACCGGGCTGCACTTCGAGGACGTCCGCAAGCTCCTGCTGGTGCTCAACGGCCTGCTCGACAAGGGCAACACGGTCATCGTCATCGAGCACAATCTCGACGTCATCAAGTCGGCCGACTGGATCATCGACATGGGTCCGGAGGGCGGCGCCGGCGGCGGCGAGGTGATCGCGACCGGAACACCGGAGCAGGTGGCGGAGACGCCGGGGAGCCACACGGGCTACTTCCTCAAGGAGATCCTGCAGGGGGAGGGCGCGCTCGGCAGCGAACGTGTCCGCGGCGCCGCGTAGGATCACGCTGTGCAGAGTACGGACACGGTCGGCTACCGCCCCAAGGCCGGCGAGATCCCCACACAGCCGGGCGTGTACCGGTTCCGCGACAAGAACAGGCGAGTGCTGTACGTCGGCAAGGCGAAGAACCTCCGCGCCCGGCTGAGCAACTACTTCCAGCCGCTGCGGAGCCTCCACGAGCGCACCCGGCGCATGGTCACCACGGCGTCGAGCGTCGAGTGGACGGTCGTCGCCAGCGAGTTCGAGGCGCTGCAGCTCGAATACACCTGGATCAAGGAGTTCAATCCGCCGTTCAACGTGCAGTTCCGGGACGACAAGTCGTACCCGTACCTCGCGGTGACGCTGGGCGAGCGCATCCCGCGCGTCATGGTCACCCGCAACCGGAACCTCAAGGATGCGCGCTACTTCGGCCCATACACGAAGGTCTGGGCGATCCGCGACACGGTGGACCTCATGCTGAAGGCCTTCCCGGTGCGGAGCTGCTCCGACGGCGTCTTCCGCCGCGCCGAGCTGACCGGGAGGCCATGCCTGCTCGGCGACATCGGCAAGTGCGCCGCGCCGTGCGTCGGGCGGATCAGCCCGGAGGACCACCGCGAACTCGCTGAGGACTTCGTCTCCTTCATGGCGGGCAACGACACGAAGCACATCCGCGACCTCACCGAGAAGATGAAGCAGGCGGCGAGCACGCTCGACTACGAGGCCGCGGCCCGGCATCGCGACGCGATCGGCGCGCTCGAGGCCGCGATGGGCAAGAGCGCCGTGGTGCTGCAGGAGAACGTGGACCTCGACGCCTTCGGCATCGCGCACGACGAGCTCGCCGCCGCGGTGCAGCAGTTCATCGTCCGCGGCGGCCGCATCCGCGGTGTGCGCTCCTGGGTGGTCGACAAGGAGCTGGACATCTCGCTGGGCGAGCTGGTGGAGACGGTGCTCCAGAACGCGTACGAGGGCACGGACGCGCCGCCGCGCGAGATCATCGTGCCCGAGCTGCCGGAGGACGCCACCGAGCTGGAGCAGTGGCTCATGGCCCGGCGGGTGGAGGCCGAAGAGGCCGGCCCGGTGCGCCGTGGCCCGAAGTCGACCGGACGCGTGGAGCTGCGGGTCGCCCAGCGCGGCGACAAAGCAGCGCTCGCGCAGACCGCGGAGATGAACGCCAAGAACGCGCTGATCCTCTACAAGACCCGGCGCAGCTCCGACTTCGTCGCGCGGTCGAAGGCTCTCAATGACATCCAGGACGCCCTCGGCATGGCCGAGGCGCCGCTCCGGATGGAGTGCTTCGACGTGTCGCACCTGAGCGGCACCAACATCGTCGCCTCGATGGTCGTGTTCGAGGACGGGCTGCCCCGCAAGGACCAGTACCGCCGCTTCAGCATTCCCGAGTCCACCGACGACACCGAATCGATCCACCAGGTCATCTCGCGCCGGCTCGCGTACCTGAAGGACGGGGGCGACCAGCCCGATGCGGAGCAGTCCGACGCGGAGCAGCCCGACGCGGAGCAGCGCGACGACGAAGGCGACGACCCGGAGATCGACGTCGACGCCGAGCTCGCGGAGGCCGTCGAGCGCCGCCGCCGCAAGTTCTCCTACCCGCCGAACCTCCTCATCGTCGACGGCGGCCAGCCGCAGGTCGCCGCCGCGCAGCGCGCCCTGGACGAGTCGGGGGTGACCGGCATCCAGCTCGCCGGCATCGCCAAACGTCTGGAGGAGATCTGGCTGCCCGACTCCGACTTCCCGGTCATCCTGCCGCGCAACAGCGACGCCCTATTCCTGGTGCAGCGCATCCGCGACGAGGCGCACCGCTTCGCGATCACGTACCAGCGGGCGCGGCGCAAGCGCGACATCTCGACCGTGCTGGGCGAGATCCCCGGCCTCGGACCTGCGCGCGTGAAGGAGTTGCTCAAGCACTTCGGCTCGGTGGCCCAGCTCCGCCAGGCGACGCCCGAGCAGATCGCGGAGGTGCGCGGCGTCGGCCCGACGATCGCGGCCGCCGTCCACGAGCGCCTCGCCGCGGACTGAAAGGCCCGCGCAGAAGCGCGCGGAGCCGGAAACCCCCTCGGCGCGTCGGGTCAGTCGCTAGGCTGGTCGCACCCGGTCAGAGAAGGAGAGCACGTGGCGAGCGACGTCGACACGAACGCCGAGCAGCAGGAAGTGCTGATCGTCACCGGGATGTCGGGGGCGGGCCGGTCCACGGTCGCCAACGCCCTCGAAGACCTCGACTGGTACGTGGTCGACAACCTTCCTCCGCAGATGCTGCGGCCGCTGATCGAGCTGGCGAACCGAGCCGAGTCCGGGCTGCCGCGCATCGCCGCGGTGGTCGACGTCCGCGGCCGCAATTTCTTCGAAGACCTGCAGGAGATGATCCAGAGCCTGCGCGAGGGCACCAAGGTGCGCGTGCTCTTCCTGGAGGCCTCCGACGCCGTGCTCGTCCGACGCTTCGAGCAGGTGCGCCGCCCGCACCCGCTGCAGGGCAACGGAACCATCCTCGACGGCATCGAGGCCGAGCGTGCCCGGCTGCGCGAGATCCGCGAGGCGAGCGACATCATCGTCGACACCACGGATCTGAACATCCACCAGCTCGCCACCAACATCACCGAGACCTTCGCGGCGGAGGACACCGCCGGCGTGCAGGTGACCGTGATGAGCTTCGGCTTCAAGTACGGCCTCCCGCCGGACGCCGACCTGGTCGCCGACGCGCGGTTCCTCCCGAACCCGTTCTGGAACCCCGAGCTGCGCCCGCACACCGGGCTGGACGAGATCGTCCGCGACTACGTGCTCCAGCAGGACGGAGCAGAGGAGTTCATCGACGGCTACACCGCCGCGATGCGCCCGATCTTCGCCGGCTACCAGCGGGAGAACAAGCGGCACGCGATGATCGCGATAGGCTGCACGGGAGGGAAGCACCGGTCCGTCGCGATAGCCGAAGAGCTCGCGACCCGGTTGAGGGGCTTCCCCGGCGTCGCGGTCAACACCAAGCACCGCGACCTGGGCCGTGAATGATGCCGGCCGCCCACTTCACGGCGTGACCCGCGCCGTCTTTCACAGTTAGGAATCCGATTGGCTCTCACCGCCGACGTCAAAGACGAACTCACGAAGGTCGAAGTCAGCAAGACGACCGTCCGCGCCGCGGAGCTCGCGACCATCCTGCGGTTCTCGGGTGGACTGCACCTGATCGGCGGCCGGATCGCGGTCGAGAGCGAGTTGGACACCCCCGAGCTCGCGCGCCGCGTCCGGAAGGACCTGGCCGAGCTGTACGGCGTCCGCAGCGACGTGTCGGTCATCTCGGCCTCCGGCGTCCGCCGCGCCAGCCAGTACCTGGTCCGCGTGCTGGAGGGCGGCGAGACCCTCGCCCGCCAGACCGGCCTGCTGGACGCACGGCGGCGTCCGATCCGCGGCCTCCCGAACCGGCTCACCACGGGTTCCCGCGACGAGCTCGCGGCCGTCTGGCGCGGCGCGTTCCTCGCGCACGGCTCGCTGACCGACCCGGGCCGTTCCGCCGCTCTGGAGGTCACCTGCCCCGGCAACGAGGCCGCGATGGCCCTCGTCGGCGCCGCCGGCCGCCTCGGTGTGTCCGCCAAGGCCCGCGAGGTGCGCGGGGTGCACCGCGTCGTGATCCGCGACGGCGAGGCGATCAGCGCGATGCTGGTGCAGATGGGTGCGGTGGAGACCGTCGCCAACTGGGAGGAGCTCCGCCAGCGCCGCGAGGTGCGCGCGACCGCCAACCGCCTGGTGAACTTCGACGACGCCAACCTGCGCCGCTCCGCCCAGGCCGCCGTCGCCGCCTGCTCGCGCGTCGAGCGCGCCCTGGAGATCCTCGGGCCTGACATCCCGGAGCACCTGCGCTACGCCGGCGAGCTGCGCCTCGCGCACCGCGACGCCAGCCTCGACGAGCTCGGCCACCATGCCGACCCGCCCATGACGAAGGACGCCGTGGCCGGCCGCATCCGCCGCCTCCTGGCGATGGCCGACAAGAAGGCGTCCGACCTGGACATCCCCGGCACGGACGCCAACCTCCCGGCCGACCTGGATGAGGTGTAGTTTCCGGATGGGCGTGCGGCCGGGAAGAGACCTGAGGCCGGCCGGGTTGCCGTCACTAGACTGAACATGTCGCCCGAATCGGGAATCGAAGAAGAACAACTGTGGAGATGAGTAATGGCTGACTACACGCTGCCTGACCTTCCGTACGACTACGCGGCCCTGGAGCCGAACATCAGCGGCCGGATCATGGAGCTGCACCACGACAAGCACCACAAGACCTACGTCGACGGCGCCAACACCGCCATCGCCAAGCTGGCCGAGGCGCGCGACGCCGACGACCTGACGTACGTCAACAAGCTGCAGAAGGACCTGGCGTTCAACCTCGCCGGCCACGTCAACCACACGGTCTTCTGGAACAACCTGTCCCCGGAGGGCGGCGACAAGCCGACCGGTGAGCTTGCTGCGGCGATCGACGAGTTCTTCGGCTCGTTCGACAAGTTCCGCGCCCACTTCACCGCCTCGGCGCTCGGCATCCAGGGCTCCGGCTGGTCGATCCTCGCGTGGGACTCGCTGGGCCAGAAGCTCATCATCGAGCAGCTCTACGACCACCAGGGCAACCTCGCGGCGGCGACCATCCCGCTGCTCATGCTCGACATGTGGGAGCACGCGTTCTACCTCGACTACGTGAATGTCAAGGCGGATTACGTCAAGGCATTCTGGAACATCACCAACTGGGCGGACGTGAACGACCGCTTCGTGAAGGCCCGCGAGAAGACCGCGGGTCTGCTGCTACTGTCGTAGCGGGTCGGCGTCCCGGGAGGGAGCCCTCCCGGGACGCCGCCGTCCGCCACAACACCCACACGGCGCCGTCCGGCGCCACCATCAAGCAACGGGAGACATCTGTGTCCGTAAAGATCGGAATCAACGGGTTCGGTCGCATTGGTCGCAACTACCTGCGCGCGGCCCTCGCCAAGGGCAGCGACCTCGAGATCGTCGCGGTGAACGACCTCACCGACAACAAGACGCTCGCGCACCTGCTCAAGTACGACTCCATCACGGGCCGCCTGGACGCCACGGTGGAGCTCGAGGGCGACAGCATCGTCGTCAACGGCAAGCCGATCAAGGTCCTCGAGGAGCGCGACCCCGCCAACCTCCCGTGGGGCGAGCTGGGCGTCGACATCGTCATCGAGTCGACCGGCCGCTTCACCAAGGCCGCCGACGCCAAGAAGCACATCGAGGCCGGCGCCAAGAAGGTCATCATCTCCGCTCCGGCCACCGACGAGGACGCCACGTTCGTCATGGGCGTGAACGAGCACCTGTACGACCCGGAGACGCACAACATCATCTCCAACGCGTCGTGCACCACCAACTGCCTCGCGCCGCTGGCCAAGGTCTTCAACGACGAGTTCGGCATCGAGCGCGGTCTGATGACCACGGTGCACGCCTACACCGCCGACCAGAACCTGCAGGACGGCCCGCACAGCGACCTCCGCCGTGCCCGCGCCGCCGCGATCAACATCGTCCCGACCTCCACCGGAGCCGCCAAGGCCATCGGCCTGGTCCTCCCGGAGCTCAAGGGCAAGCTCGACGGCTTCGCGCTGCGCGTCCCGGTCCCCACCGGCTCGATCACCGACCTGACCGTCACCGCCTCGCGCCCCGTCACCATCGACGAGGTCAAGGCCGCATACAAGAAGGCCGCCGAGGGTCCGCTCAAGGGCATCCTCAAGTACACCGAGGACGAGATCGTCTCCTCCGACATCGTGTCCGACCCGCACTCGTCGATCTTCGACTCCGGTCTGCTGCGCGTCCTCGGCGACCAGGTCAAGCTCTCGAGCTGGTACGACAACGAGTGGGGCTACTCCAACCGTCTGGTCGACCTGACCGAGTACGTCGCCGAGCGTCTGTAAGGGCCGGGAACCGACGTGACGCTCCGCACCCTCGACTCACTCGGTTCGCTCGCGGGAAAACGCGTCGTCGTCCGCTGTGATCTGAACGTCCCCCTCCAGGACGGGAAGATCACGGACGACGGTCGCGTGCGAGCGTCGATTCCCACCCTGGACGCCCTGATCAATCAGGGTGCCAAGGTGGTCGTGATCTCCCACCTGGGCCGCCCGGAGGGCGCGCCCGACTCGAAGTACAGCCTGGCGCCGGTGGCCCAGCGGCTCTCGGAGCTGCTCGGCAAGCCGGTGACCTTCGCGCAGGACACGGTCGGCGCGGGCGCCGAGTCCGCGGTCGCCGCCCTGAAGGACGGCGACGTGGCCTTGCTGGAGAACCTCCGGTTCAACCCGGGGGAGACCGCCAAGGACGAGGCCGAGCGCGCGGCGTTCGCCGCCAAGCTCGCCGCCTTCGGCGACGCGTTCGTGTCGGACGGCTTCGGCGTCGTCCACCGCAAGCAGGCCAGCGTGTACGAGCTCGCCCAGGCGCTCCCGAGCGCTGCGGGCACGCTCATCGCGGCCGAGCTCGACGTGCTCGACCGCCTCACCGAGAACCCCGAGCGACCGTACGCGGTCGTGCTCGGCGGCTCCAAGGTGTCCGACAAGCTCGGGGTCATCGGCCACCTGCTCCCGCGGGTGGACTCGCTGCTCATCGGCGGCGGCATGCTGTTCACCTTCCTCGCAGCGCTCGGCCACAAGGTCGGCTCGAGCCTGCTGGAGGCCGACCAGCTCGACACGGTGAAGGGCTACCTGGCGAAGGCCGAGGAGCTCGGCGTCCAGATCGTCCTGCCGCGCGACGTGGTCGTGGCCTCGAAGTTCGGCGCCGACGCGGAGCACGTGGTGCGCCCGATCGACGGGATCGAGGACACCGACTGGGGCGCCTCCGGGCTCGGCCTCGACGTCGGCCCGGAGACCGGCGAGCTGTTCTCGGAGTACATCCGCGGCGCCCGCACCGTGTTCTGGAACGGCCCGATGGGCGTCTTCGAGCTGGCGCCGTTCGCGGCGGGCACGAAGGCGATCGCGCAGGCGCTCACCGAGGTCGACGGCCTCGGCGTCGTCGGCGGCGGCGACTCCGCGGCGGCCGTGCGGGCGCTCGGCTTCTCCGACGATCAGTTCGGTCACATTTCTACGGGTGGCGGCGCGAGCCTCGAATTCCTCGAGGGCAAGCACCTGCCGGGTCTGGAGGTCCTGGGATGGCAGCAGTGAACGAGTCCGCGCGGCGGGTCCCGCTGATCGCGGGCAACTGGAAGATGAACCTCGACCACCTGCAGGCGATAGCGGTCGTCCAGAAGCTGGCGTGGACCCTCAAGGACGCCGGGCACGACTACTCGGCCGTCGAGGTCGCCGTCTTCCCGCCGTTCACCGACCTGCGCAGCGTTCAGACGCTGATCTCGGCGGACAAGCTGCCGATCGCGTTCGGCGGCCAGGACGTCTCCGAGCACGACTCGGGCGCCTACACCGGCGAGATCGCGGCGTCGTTCCTCGCCGCCCTCGAGTCGCGCTACGTCCTCATCGGCCACTCGGAGCGGCGCACGCTGCACAACGAGACGGACGAGCAGGTCGCGGCCAAGGTCGCTCAGGCGATCAAGAACAACATCGCGCCGATCATCTGCGTCGGCGAGACGGCGGAGGACCTGGAGGTCCACGGCGCGAGCGCCGTCCCGGTCGCGCAGCTCCGCGCTGCCCTGGCGTCCGTCGACTCGGCGGCCGACTTCGTGGTCGCGTACGAGCCGGTGTGGGCCATCGGGTCCGGCCAGGCGGCGACGCCGGAGCAGGCCGAGCAGGTCGCCGCGGCGCTGCGCGCGGTCATCGTCGAGCTGCTCGGCGAGGACGTCGCGGCCAAGTCCCGCATCCTCTACGGCGGCTCGGTGAAGTCGGGCAACATCGCCGGCTTCATGCGCGAGCCGAACGTCGACGGCGCGCTCGTCGGCGGCGCGAGCCTGGACGTGGCCGAGTTCTCGGCCATCATCCGCTACCAGAAGCACGTCGGAGTCTGAGGGCGCGCGGCGGCTCCCCGGACGTCGGGTGAGCTGCCGCGCCCATCCGCGGTTATACTGGTCGTTGGTTTTGCCGGGCGTCGGCCCTATCGCATCGAAAGGTCAAGCGTGCAGATTCTCACGGTCATCCTCCAGGTATTGCTGGGGATCACCAGCCTCCTGCTGACCCTCCTCATCCTGTTGCACAAGGGACGCGGAGGCGGCCTCTCCGACATGTTCGGCGGCGGCGTCACCTCCAACCTGGGCGCCTCGGGCGTCGCCGAGCGCAATCTCAACAGGATCACCGTCATTCTCGGGCTCATCTGGATCACCTGCATCGTCGTCCTCGGGCTCATCACCAAATTCAGCGCCTGACCGGCGCGCCTTCACCAGAGGAGAAGCATGGCATCCGGAGGAAGCGCAATCCGCGGCTCGCGCGTCGGCGCGGGCCCGATGGGCGAACAGGACCGGGGGTTCCACGCCGAGCGCGTGGCCGTCTCGTACTGGGACGCCCTCGGCAACGAGACCGTCCGCTATTTCGCGGCGAACCTGCCCGACGAGGAGATCCCCGATGTGATCGACTCGCCGTCGACCGGCCTCCCGGCCGGCCGCGACAAGGAGAACCCGCCGTCGGTCGCGAAGGCCGAGCCCTACAAGACGCACCTGGCCTATGTGAAGGAGCGCCGTTCGGAGGAGGAGGCGGAGCAGCTGCTCGACGACGCCCTCAACCAGCTCCGCGCCCGCCGCGGCAAGCCCACGAGCAACTAGCACGTACGAAGAAGCCCCGCCGGTCGATGACCGGCGGGGCTTCTTCACATCCACCGCAGAGGGGTCGCAACACGCCGTTTCGCTACGTGGCTAACGGCGTGTTGCGACCCCTGTGCGATCAGTAGCTGGGGGCGATCAGGTTTTCCGGAACGTCGACCGCGGCGTCCTTGTCCACGAAGAACACGGTGCGCTTGCGGCCTTTGGCGCCGGCGACCGGCACCTCGGTGTAGCTCGCGCCCGCGAGGGCGAGGCCGAGCGCGCTCGCCTTGTCGCTGCCCGACAGCACCAGCCAGATGCGGTCCGACGCGTTGAGCACCGGGCGGGTGAGGCTGAGCCGCAGGGGCGGCGGCTTCGGCGACTCGCGCTCAGCGATCACCGTGGCCTCCGTCTCGCGGATGCCCGCGCGGTCGGGGAACAGCGACGCGATGTGGCCGTCCGGGCCGACGCCGAGGAAGGTGATGTCGAACTTCGGAAAGGTCTGGCCCTCCGGAGCGAACGCCTCGAGCTCGGCGGCGTAGACGCGCGCAGCCTCATCGATGTCCGGGATCTCGTCCGACGCCGGGAACGGATGGATGTTCTCCGGCGGGACGGGGAGGTGGTCGAGGAGCGCCTCGCGCGCCTGGCGCTCGTTGCGCTCCTCGCTCGACTTCTCGACGAAACGCTCGTCGCCCCACCAGAAGTGCACCTTCGACCAATCGATGGTGTCGCGCGCGGGGAGCCGTTGACGGCCTCCAGCACCGCGATGCCCATCGTGCCGCCCGTCAGCGCGACATTCGCCGCGCCCAGGTCGTCGAGGATGTCGATCGTCTTGGTGAGGAAGCGGGCGGCCACCGACGCGGCGACTGCTTCCTTATCGGGGTGGACGAGCACCCGCCGTTCGTTCGTCATGCTGTCGCGCCCACTCCTTCGTCGGAGGCCTCGAGCAGCCCGAGACCCTTCGTGATGACCTCGCCGTACAGGTCGTCCGGGTCCAGCCTACGCAGTTCCTCGGCGAGACAGTCCCGGAGGTTGCGGCGCGGCAGCGACAGGTCGTGCGTCGGCTGGCCCGGCTGCGAGAGACGGGCCACGTTCGGGACCTCGCGCTCGAGCTCGATGGTGCCGGACTCGCGCTCCATCTTGACGCCGTGGATGCCGCCGGAGCCGATCGCGCGCGAAGCGAGATCGTACTGCACGGGCACCTGGAGCCGCAGGCGCAGCCACGCGGCGAGCAGGAGGGTGGAGGGCGAGTCGGCCGCACCGGCGACCTCCACCGAGGTGATCGGCTCGTACGGCGGCTGGTCGAGCACCGCGGCGAGCTGTGCGCGCCACAACGTGAGCCGCGTCCAGGCGAAGTCGGTGTCTCCCGGGGCGTACGTGTCGGCGAGGTGGAAAAGCGCCTCCTGCGGGTTCGGCTGGGCCGATGCGTCGGTGATGCGGATCGTAGCGATCCGGCCGAGCGGGGAGTGCGACGCCTTCGCGGGCGCGATCCCCGGCCACCAGACGACGACGGGAGCGTCGGGGAGCAGCAGGCCGGTGACCAGCCCCTCCTCGTCGCTCGCGGTCTCGCCGTAGGCGCGGAGGACGATGACCTCGCTCGCGCCCGCGTCGCCGCCCACGCGGATCTGGGCGTCCAGACGACCGGAGTCCGTGTGGCTGCGCTCTTCCTCGGTGGAGACCACGATGACGCGCATCGGGTGCTCGCGGGAGGCGTCGTTGGCGGCCTCGATGGCCTCCTCCTCCTGACCGAGGTGGGTCGCGATGACCAGCGTCAGCACGCGCCCGAGGGCGACGGCGCCGCCCTCCTCGCGGATCTTGACGAGCGCCTTCGAGATGTTGCTCGTCGTGGTGTCGGGCAGATCGACGATCATGGACGCCTCCAGACGCGGCCGTCGCGGGCGAGGAGCTCGTCGGCGGAAGTCGGGCCCCAGGTTCCGGGGCGGTACTGCTCGGGCTGGCCCTGCGTGGCCCAGAACCCCTCGATCGGGTCGAGGATCTTCCAGGACAGCTCGACCTCTTCGTGCCGCGGGAACAGCGGCGGATCGCCCAGCAGGACGTCGAGGATGAGCCGCTCGTAGGCCTCCGGGCTCGCCTCGGTGAACGCGTGGCCGTAGCCGAAGTCCATGCTCACATCGCGCACCTGCATGCCGGCGCCGGGGACCTTCGAGCCGAAGCGGATGGTCACGCCCTCGTCGGGCTGCACGCGGATGACGAGCGCGTTCTGGCCGAGCGCGCTGGTCTGCGACTCCGCGAAGAGCTGCTGCGGCGCGCGCTTGAACACGACCGCGATCTCGGTGACCCGGCGGCCCAGGCGCTTGCCCGCCCGCAGGTAGAACGGGACTCCGGCCCAGCGGCGGGTGCCGATCTCCAGCTTGATCGCGGCGTACGTCTCCGTGGTGGACTGCGGGTTCATGCCGTCCTCGTCCAGGAATCCGACGACCTTCTCGCCGCCCTGCCAGCCGCTGGAGTACTGACCCCGTGCGGTCGATTTGGCAAGGTCCTCGGGCAGGCGGACGGCCGCGAGCACCTTCTCCTTCTCGGCGCGGAGGTCCGCGGCGTCGAAGGAGATGGGCTCCTCCATCGCCGTGAGGGCGAGGAGCTGCAGGAGGTGGTTCTGGATGACGTCGCGCGCCGCGCCGATGCCGTCGTAGTAGCCGGCCCGGCCGCCCACGCCGATGTCCTCGGCCATCGTGATCTGCACGTGGTCGACGTAGTTTGCGTTCCAGATCGGCTCGTACAGCTCGTTCGCGAAGCGCAGCGCCAGGATGTTCTGGACCGTCTCCTTGCCGAGGTAGTGGTCGATGCGGAACACCGAGTCCGGCGGGAACACCGACTCGACGACCTTGTTGAGCTCGCGCGCGGTCTTCAGGTCGCTGCCGAACGGCTTCTCGATGACGACGCGGCGCCAGCCGACGCCCGACTGGTCGGCGAGCCCCGACTTCTTGAGCTGCTCGGTGACGAGCGGGAACGCCTTCGGCGGGATGGACAGGTAGAACGCGTGGTTGCCCATCGTGCCGCGCTCGATGTCCAGCTTCTCGACGGTCTCCTTGAGCCGCGCGAACGCCTCGGCGTCGTCGAACTCGCCCGAGACGAAACGGATGCCCTGAGCGAGCTGCTTCCACACATCGTCGTCGAACGGGGTGCGCGCGTACTGCTTGACCGCGTCGTAGACGACCTTCTCGAAGTCCTGGTCCTCCCAGTCGCGCCGGGCGAACCCGACGAGCGAGAAGCCGGGCGGCAGGAGGCCGCGGTTCGCAAGGTCGTAGACGGCCGGCATCAGCTTCTTGCGCGACAGGTCGCCCGTCACGCCGAAGATGATGAGGCTGCTCGGCCCCGCGATGCGGTTGAGGCGACGGTCGGAGGGCAACCGCAGGGGATTGAACTCCGGGGTGATCTCCACCGGTGACATCTGGCTCCTCTAGTTGACGGCCTCGAACAGCGAGACGACGTCGGCCTCGGGGTTCGAGAGGGTCAGGGTCAGCACCGGGCGGCCGTGCTCGCCGAGCACGCTCGCGTCGCCGGCGGCCTGGGCCTGGATGAGCTGGCCGAACGTGAACGGACGGTCGGGGATCTCCAGGTCTTCCGGCGCAGCCGCGGTGATCTGCAGGAACACGCCGACGGCGGGGCCGCCCTTGTGGAACTGTCCGGTCGAGTGCAGGAAGCGCGGACCCCACCCGAAGGTGACGGGGCGGCCCGCCTTGGCGGCGAGCAGGTCGCGGATGCCCGCGAGCTGCGGCAGCGCCAGCCGGTCGACGTAGGCCTGCACCGAGACGTAGCCGTCCGGTCCGAGCTGCGCGAGGAGGGCGTCCACCGCGCCGTCGAGCATCGACGCGTCGCCGAGGAACGAGCCGGTGGTGCGCACCTCGACGCCGCCCGCGGTGAAGGCGGGTGCGGCGGGCTCCGGGCGGTTCTCGAGCAGCGCGCGGGCGGCGACCTTGGCGGCCTCCACGTCGGGCTGGTCGAACGGGTTGATGCCGAGCAGTCGGCCGGCGACCGCGGTGGCGTACTCCCACACGATGAGCTGGGCGCCCAGGCTGCCCGAGACGAGGATCTCGCCCTCGTGCCGGTTCGCCGGGAACAGGTGGTGCGCCTCCGCATTGGCGACGAGCCGCACGACCTGGAGGTCGGCTGGCTTCGACGACAGCTCGGGAGCGAGCGTGTCGAGGACGACGGGGAGCAGGCCGGTGCCCTCCTTACCCGTGGACTCCGCGATGAGCTGTTCGGCCCAGTCGGCGAACCCGACGATGTGGGTGCCGTCGGCGACGATGCCCAGCTTGTCTTTGAGCGGGTTGCTGCCGGCGATCGCCGCACCGAGCACGAGGCCCGGGTTGGCGTCGTTGTCGACGGCCAGCTCGATGAGCGTCGCCTCCGCCTCGTCCAGCAGCTCGGAGATGTCCACGCCGGCCAGGCCGGACGGGACCAGCCCGAAGGCGGTGAGCGCCGAGTAGCGGCCACCCACGTTGGGGTCGGCGTTGAAGACGCGGTAGCCCGCCTCGCGCGCCGACTGGTCGAGCGGCGAGCCCGGGTCGGTGACCACGACGATGCGCTCCACCGGGTCGATTCCGGCGTCGCGGAACCACTTCTCGTAGACGCGCTTCTGGCTGTCGGTCTCCAGCGTCGAGCCCGACTTGGAGGAGATGACCACTGCGGTCGCCTGGAGGCGGTCGTGCAGGGCCGACAGCACCTGGCCGGGGTCGGTCGAGTCGAGGACCGTGAGCTCGGCCTCCGCGGTACGCGTGATGACCTCCGGTGCGAGCGAGGAGCCGCCCATACCGCCGAGGACGATGTGGTTGACGCCCTTGGCGTGGAGCTGCTCGCGCAGCGCGACGATCTCGGCGACCAGGGGGCGGGAGATCGCTACGGCCTCGGTCCAGCCGAGGCGCTTGGCGGCCTCCGGCTCCGCGGCCGGGCCCCAGAGGGCGGCGTCCTGAGCCGTGATGCCGGACGCGACCCGGTCCGCGACGAGCTGGGGCACGACCGACGCGACGGCCTGGGCCGCCGCGCCGGTGACGTGGATGCGGAAGGTCACTTGGCCGCCTCCAGAGCGTTGGTGACGGTCTCGACGAGCTCGCCCCACGAGACGTTGAACTTGTCGACGCCCTCGCGCTCGAGGGTGGCGGTCACGTCGTCGTAGTCGATGCCGAGTCCGGCCAGCGCGTCCAGGACGCCCTTCGCGTCGGCGTAGTTGCCGGTGACGGTGTCACCGGTGATCTCGCCGTGGTCGAAGGTCGCCTCCAGCGTCTTCTCCGGCATGGTGTTGACCGTGTTCGGCGCGACCAGCTCGGTGACGTAGAGGGTGTCGGGCAGGCTCGGGTCCTTGACGCCGGTGGAGGCCCAGAGCGGGCGCTGCTCGTTCGCGCCCGCGGCCACGAGGGCCTTGGCGCGGTCGGTGGCGAACTCCTGCTCGTACAGCTCGTAGGCGAGGCGGGCGTTGGCGACGCCGGCCTTGCTCTTGAGCGCGTGGGCCTCGTCCGTGCCGATGGCGGTCAGGCGCTTGTCGACCTCGGTGTCCACGCGGGACACGAAGAACGACGCGACCGACTGGATGCCGGCGAGGTCGATGCCCGCGGCCTTCGCCTTCTCGAGGCCGGTCAGGTAGGCGTCGATGACCTGGCGGTAACGCTCGAGGCTGAAGATCAGCGTGACGTTGACGCTGATGCCGGCCGCGATGGTCTCGGTGATGGCCTCGAGGCCCTCGACCGTCGCCGGGATCTTGATGAGCACGTTGGGCTTGTCGACCTTGGCGGCGAGCTTCTTGGCCTGCTCGATGGTGCCGTGCGCGTCGTGCGCGAGGCCGGGCTCCACCTCGATGGAGACGCGGCCGTCGACGCCGTTCGAGGCCTCGAAGACGTCGTGGAAGATGTCGCTGGCGTCGGCGACGTCGTCGGTCGTGATCTGGAAGATCGCGTCCTCGACGCTCGTGCCGGCGGCGGCGAGCTCCTTCACCTGGGCGTCGTACGCCTCGCCCTTGGAGAGGGCCGCGGCGAAGATCGTCGGGTTGGTGGTCACGCCGACGACGTTGCGCTCGGCGATCAGCTTCTGGAGGCCGCCCGTGGCGATGCGCTCACGGGACAGGTCGTCCAGCCAGATGCTGACGCCGGCGGCGGAGAGCTCGGCCGTGGGGGAGGAGGTGGTGGAAGTGGTGTCGGTCATCGTGGTTTCTTCTTCTCTTCTTCCGTGCTCGCGCTCAGAGCGACGCGAGCGATTCCTTGGCTGCGGCGACGGCGTGCTCGGTGGTCATGCCGAACTCGCGGAACAGCGTCTTGTAGTCCGCCGAGGCGCCGAAGTGCTCGATCGAGACGCTGCGGCCGTGGTCGCCGACGATCTTGTCCCAGGCGAGGGCCAGGCCGGCCTCGATCGAGACGCGGGCTTTCAGGCCGGCCGGGAGGACCTTCTCCTGGTAGGCGGCGTCCTGCTCGTGGAACCACTCGAGGCAGGGGCGGAGACGACGCGGGCGTTGATGCCCTCGCCGCGCAGCACCTCGCGCGCCTCGAGCGCGATCTGCACCTCGGAGCCGGTGGCGATGAACAGCACGTCGGGGGTGCCGCCCGGGGCCTCGGCCAGGATGTACGCGCCCTTGGCGACGTTGGCCGCCGAGGCGAGCGTGTCGCCGGTGGCCTCGCCGTCGCCGCGCTCGAACACCGGGATGTTCTGGCGGGTCAGGGCGATGCCGGCGGGGCCGCCACGGCGCTCCAGGATGGTCTTCCAGGCGTAGGCGACCTCGTTGGCGTCGCCCGGGCGGACGACGTCGAGGTGCGGGATGGCGCGCAGCGTCGAGAGCTGCTCGATCGGCTGGTGCGTCGGGCCGTCCTCGCCGAGCGCGACGGAGTCGTGCGTCCAGACGAAGATCGACGGCACCTGCATGAGCGCCGCCAGGCGAATCGCCGGGCGCTGGTAGTCGCTGAAGATCAGGAACGTGCCGCCGAACGGGCGCGTCGGACCGTGCAGCACGATGCCGTTGAGGATCGCGGCCATCGCGTGCTCGCGGATGCCGAAGTGCAGCACGCGGCCGTACGGGTTGCCGGTCCACTCGTGGGTCGAGTGCTCGGTGGGCACGAACGACGCGGCGCCCTCGATGGTGGTGTTGTTCGACTCGGCGAGGTCGGCCGAGCCGCCCCACAGCTCGGGCATGACGCCCGCGATGGCGTTGATGACCTTGCCGCTGGCTGCACGGGTGGAGACGTCCTTGCCGGCCTCGAAGACCGGGAGAGCGTCCTCGAAGCCCTCGGGGACGGCGCCCGACAGCAGCCGGTCGAGGAGCTCCTTGCGCTCCGGGTTGGCGGCGGCCCAGGCGTCGAAGCCCTTCTGCCACTCGGCGTGCTCCTCCGCGCCGCGATCCACGGCCTTGCGGGTGTGCTCGATGACGTCCTCGGCGACCTCGAACGTCTGGTCGGGGTCGAAGCCGAGCACCTCCTTGACGGCGCGCAGCTCGTCGGCGCCGAGGGCGGAGCCGTGGATCTTGCCGGTGTTCTGCTTCTTCGGCGAAGGCCAGCCGATGATGGTCTTCAGAACGATCAGCGACGGCTTGTCGGTGACCTGCTGGGCGTTGACGATGGCCTGGTGCAGCTCCTGCACGTCCTCCTCGTAGACGCCGGTCTTCTTCCAGTCGACCACCTGGACGTGCCAGTGGTACGCCTCGTAGCGGGCCTTGACGTCCTCGGTGAAGGCGATGTTGGTGTCGTCCTCGATCGAGATCTGGTTGGCGTCGTAGATGGCGATCAGGTTGCCGAGCTGCTGGTGGCCGGCGAGGCTGGAGGCCTCGGAGCTGATGCCTTCCTCCAGGTCGCCGTCGCTCGCGATGACGTAGACGAAGTGGTCGAACGGGCTCGTCCCCGGCGCGGCGTCCGGGTCGAACAGGCCGCGCTCGAAGCGCTGGGCGTACGCGAAGCCGACCGACGAGGAGATGCCCTGGCCGAGCGGTCCGGTGGTGATCTCGACGCCCTTGGTGTGGCGGTACTCGGGGTGGCCGGGGGTGAGCGAGCCCCAGGTGCGGAGCGCCTTGAGGTCGTCGAGCTCGAGGCCGTAGCCGCCGAGGTAGAGCTGGATGTACTGGGTGAGCGAGCTGTGGCCTGCGGACAGGATGAAGCGGTCGCGGCCGAGCCAGTGCTCGTCGTGCGGGTCGCGGCGCATCACCTTCTGGAACAGCAGGTATGCGGCGGGGGCGAGGCTCATCGCCGTGCCGGGATGCCCGTTGCCCACCTTCTCCACCGCATCGGCCGCGAGGACGCGGACCGTGTCTACTGCCTTGTTGTCAATGGGATCCCACTGCAGAGCTGCCACGTGAAAACTGACCCTTCCTAGATGTGGTGAGGGTCGTCGTGTTACCCGCACCGGTTGAGGTAGTGCGCGCCGTGGACGTCATCGGCGCCGGCCCCGTTCTCCGTCACAGTCCTACAAATCGGAGGCAAGTGAAAGGGGGCCCGGCTGGCGAGCATCTCCAAGTATAGGTAACACGCACGAAACCTGGGGTGTTCCTGCAGGTCCGTGCGCTACCGCGCAGCGCACCGCCGCGGAAGACTGCGGAACAGCGGTCGTGTCGTAGACTTGTCGCGGTCTGTAACAATCCGCACAGTCGCCGGGACACTTCGTGAGACCGGCGTCCCGGGGCCGCATGATCCCTTAATACCGAGGAGCAATGGACGTCGCCGTAGAGAGCCGTGTCGAACCGGCGAGCCGCATCGGTGTCGCGCGCAAGGCGAAGGCGTACCTCGCCCTCACCAAGCCGCGTGTGGTCGAACTGCTGCTGGTCACGACCGTTCCCACGATGATCCTCGCCGCGCACGGCATCCCGAACCTCTGGCTGGTGCTGGCCACGGTGGTCGGCGGCTACATGTCGGCGGGCTCCGCCGGCGCGTTCAACTGCTACATCGACCGCGACATCGACCGCGTGATGCGCCGTACCAAGAAGCGCCCGCTGGTCACCGGGGAGCTCAGCGACCGCGAAGCGCTGGTGTTCGCGTGGGCGCTCGGCATCGCGTCGGTGCTCGTGCTCGGCTTCTTCACGAACTGGGTCGCTGCGGCGCTGTCCGTCGCCGCCATCCTGCTCTACGTCGTCTTCTACACGTTGATCCTCAAGCGCCGGACCGCGCAGAACATCGTCTGGGGCGGCATCGCAGGCTGCATGCCCGTGCTGATCGGCTGGGCCGCCGTCACCGGGTCGCTCGCCTGGCCGCCGGTCATCCTGTTCGGCATCATCTTCCTCTGGACGCCGCCGCACTACTGGCCGCTGTCGATGAAGTACCGCGAGGACTACAAGGAGGCCGGCGTGCCGATGCTCGCGGTCATCCGCGGTCGCTCGGTCGTGGGCCTGCAGGTCATCCTCTACGCGTGGGCGATGGTCGCGTGCTCGCTGCTGCTCATCCCGGTGGCGCACATGGGACTCGTCTACACGGTGGTCGCCCTGGGCGCCGGCGGCTGGTTCCTCTACGAGTCGCACCGCCTCTACAACCTCGCGATCCGACACGAGCACGTCTCGCCGATGCGCGTGTTCCACGGCTCCATCGCCTACCTGACGCTGATCTTCCTCGCCGTCGCGATCGACCCGCTGCTCTGGTTCTGACGCGCGATTCGTGCCGAATGCGGTGATTGCGCGCCACATTCACGTGATTCGTGCCGAATGTGCGCCATGCGCTTCGTGCCGAATGTGGTGAATCGGCGGCCGTTTCGCGCGATTCGTGCCGAATCGTGGCGGCGCTGCTACGGTTCTCAGCGTGCAGGCGCTGAGGACGGCGCGGCTCGTGCTGGACGCGCCGCGGGAGACCGATGTCCCCGCCGTGTTCGACGCCTGTCAGGATCCGGAGATCGCGCGCTGGATCCCACTTCCTGAGCCGTACACGCGCGAGAGCGCCGAGTTCTTCGTGCACTCGTACGTTCCGCACGGGCTGGCCAGCGGCCGGTTCACGGTGTGGGCGGTCCGGGAGGGCGAGACGGCTCCGCTCGTCGGCGCGGTCGAGGTCCGGCGCGACGAGGCGGACGGCGCGGCCTCCCTCGGCTGCTGGCTCGCGCCCTCCGCGCGCCGGAGGGGTGTGATGACGGAGGCGCTGACGGCGGTCTGCGCCCTCGCCCTCTCGCCCGACGGTCTCGGCTTCGACCGGCTGCACTGGGAATACCTGCCGGGCAACGAGGCGAGCAGGCGGCTCGCCGAGGCGGTCGGATTCGACTTCGCCGGTGCGCAGCCGCACGTCGTGGACTTCCACGACGAACGGCGCGAGGCGCTGACCGGCGTGCTACGCCGCGACGACGTCCGCGGCTGAGCCGGCGGCGACGGCGTCGCGCGGCGCGGTGGCCTTCAGCGACAGGAGCACGGCGGTCATCACCGAGGCCAGCGTCGCGGCCAGGGTCATGTGGATGCCCACGAGGACCCCGGGCAGGCCGGTGTTGGACTGGATGAGCCCCACGGCGATCTGCACGAGCTCCACCCCGAGCAGGAGGAGCGTCAAGCGGTGCACAGGCGTCGCGGTGATCCGCCATGCGCCGATCACCAGGACGAGCGTCAGGGCGAAGGTCAGGTACGCCGGCGTGGCGTGCACGTGCTCGATGATCTCGGGGTTCAGGCCGGTGCGCGGGGTGTTGGGGTCGCCGGCGTGCGGGCCGGTGCCCGTCGTGACGATGCCGAGGACGATCGTCACTCCGACGACGACGCTCGTGATGTACGCGGTGACGGCGTACCAGCCCGGGACGGCGCGAACGCGGGGGCCGGGCACGGCGTACACCCGGACGAGGAACACCGTCGTCAGCGCGACCAGCACGATGGAGGTGATGAAGTGCAGGCCGACCACCCACCAGGTGAGCCGGATGAGGACCGTGATCCCGCCGAGGACGGCCTGGAACGGCACGCCGAGGCCTGCGGCGAAGGCGAGCCAGAACAGGTCGCGCCGCGAGCGGAGGAGTTTGACGACCATCAGGAACGCGAGGATCGCGAGGATCGCCAGCACCCCGCCGAGCATCCGGTTGCCGAACTCGATCACGCCGTGGATCCCCATCTCCGGGGTGTTCACGATGGAGTCGGCGGTGCACTTCGGCCACGTCGGGCAGCCGAGCCCGCTGGAGGTGAGCCGCACGGCGCCGCCCGTGGTCACGAGCAGGATCTGCGCCGCGAGGTAGAGCCAGGCGACGACCCTGGTGCGCTTCTCGACACGGTCGGGCAGCCACGCGATGATGCGTTTCATAAGTTCCTGGATCCTTCAGATCTGATCGATACTCGGCCAACGTGCAGGCGCGCCTCTACTATTACCGCTTCGCACCTGTAGAATTGGTGGGTTCGAGAAACGCGCGACCCTGCGCGTGCCCGGAGGCGTTTCCTCGCTTGCGGCCGGGGCACTGTCGCCCATGTCCTCGATCATTTTAGGTAAGCACTGTGTTCGTACGCAGCAAAGCCACCCGCACAATCAAGACGCTCTCGGCGCCGGGCAGCCGCACGCCGCGGGAGGAATGAGCCGGACTGATATCCGGTTGAAGGTGGTAGGAAACGAGGTAGATATGTCAGACATCCTGATCGACCGGCCAGAACTCGCGAGCCTCGGGCAGTACGAGTTCGGCTGGGCGGACTCCGACGCCGCGGGCGCCTCCGCGCGTCGCGGGCTCGGCCCCGAGGTGGTGAAAGACATCTCCAACCTCAAGAACGAGCCGGACTGGATGCTGCAGCGCCGCCTCAAGGCCCTCCAGCTCTTCGAGCGCAAGCCGATGCCGACCTGGGGCGCCGACCTGTCGGAGATCGACTTCGACAACATCAAGTACTTCGTCCGCTCCACCGAGAAGCAGGCCCAGAGCTGGGAGGACCTGCCGGAGGACATCCGCAACACCTACGAGAAGCTCGGCATCCCCGAGGCCGAGCGTCAGCGCCTCGTCGCCGGCGTCGCCGCGCAGTACGAGTCCGAGGTCGTCTACCACCAGATCCGCGAGGACCTGGAGCAGCAGGGCGTCATCTTCCTCGACACCGACACCGCGCTCAGGGAGCACCCGGAGATCTTCCAGGAGTACTTCGGCACGGTCATCCCGGCCGGGGACAACAAGTTCGCCGCTCTCAACACGGCCGTCTGGTCGGGCGGCTCGTTCGTGTACGTGCCCAAGGGCGTCCACGTCGAGATCCCGCTCCAGGCCTACTTCCGCATCAACACGGAGAACATGGGCCAGTTCGAGCGCACGCTGATCATCGCCGACGAGGACAGCTACGTGCACTACATCGAGGGCTGCACCGCCCCGATCTACAAGTCCGACTCGCTGCACTCCGCGGTCGTCGAGATCATCGTGAAGAAGAACGCCCGCGTGCGTTACACGACCATCCAGAACTGGTCGAACAACGTCTACAACCTCGTCACCAAGCGCGCCACGGCCGCCGAGGGCGCGACGATGGAGTGGATCGACGGCAACATCGGCTCCAAGGTGACGATGAAGTACCCGTCGATCTACCTGATGGGCGAGCACGCCAAGGGCGAGACGCTCTCCGTCGCCTTCGCGGGCCCGGGCCAGCACCAGGACGCCGGAGCCAAGATGATCCACATGGCGCCGTACACGCAGTCCTCCATCGTCTCCAAGTCGATCGCCCGCGGCGGAGGCCGTGCCGGCTACCGCGGCGAGATCCGGGTGGACGCCAACGCGCACCACGCCGCGAACACCGTCCGCTGCGATGCGCTGCTGGTCGACTCCATCTCCCGGTCCGACACCTACCCGTCGATCGACATCCGGGTGGACGACGTGCAGCTCGGCCACGAGGCTACGGTCTCCCGCGTGAGCGAGGAGCAGCTCTTCTACCTGATGTCCCGGGGGCTCCCGGAGGACGAGGCCATGGCGATGATCGTCCGCGGCTTCATCGAGCCGATCGCTCGCGAGCTCCCGATGGAATACGCACTCGAACTCAACAAGCTCATCGAGATGGGCATGGAAGGCTCTGTCGGCTGATATGACGACCCCCAGCACACCGACGCAGACCCAGGAAGCGGCGCCGGCTCCTCGCCACCTGCGCGCGCCCGTCCCGGTCCAGACCCGCTCCGAGCGGTTCACCTCCACCCAGGTCGCCGACTTCCCGGACGTCACCGGCCGCGAGGTCATGTGGAAGCACACCCCGGTCGCCCGCCTCGCCGAGCTCATCTCGGGCGAGCTGGACGGCTCGCCGTACGTCTTCGACCTGACGCCCGCCCCCGGCGTGACCGCCTCCTGGATCGCCCGTGACGACGCCCGCGTCGGCGCCGCCGGCATCCCGGAGGACCGCGCCTCGGCGAACGCGTGGACGAACTTCGAGCAGGCCCTGCTCGTGTCCATCTCGGGCGACGAGCCGAAGGAGGCCACCCTCACGCGCGCGGCACTCGGCGGCCCCGCCCGTGCGGCGCACACCGTCGTGGAGGTCGCCCCCGGCGCCCACGCCACACTCATCCTGCAGAACAGCGGAGCGGCGCACCTGACCGAGAACGTCGAGTTCCTGCTCGGCGCCCACGCGAACCTCACGGTCGTCTCGGTGCAGGAGTGGGACGACGACGCCCTGCACGTCGCGGCCCACTTCGCCGAACTGGCCGAGGGTGCGCACATCAAGCACGTCGTCGTCACCCTGGGCGGAGGCGTCGTACGGCTGAACCCGTCGGCTCACCTCGCCGGCGCACGCGCCGACGCCGAGCTGCTCGGCGCCTACTTCGCCGACGCCTCGCAGCACCTCGAGCAGCAGGTCTACGTCCACCACGACGGCCCGGAGACCCGCAGCCGCGTCACCTACAAGGGCGCGCTGCAGGGCGAGGGCGCGCGAACGGTGTGGATCGGCGATGTGCTGATCGGCCCGAAGGCCGTCGGCACCGACACCTACGAGCAGAACCGCAACCTCGTGCTCACCGACGGCGCGCGCGCCGGCTCGGTTCCGAACCTCGAGATCGAGACCGGCGACATCGTCGGCGCCGGCCACGCCAGCGCGACGGGACGCTTCGACGACGAGCAGCTCTTCTACCTGCAGTCGCGCGGCATCCCGGAGGACGAGGCGCGCCGCCTGGTCGTTCGCGGCTTCCTGTTCGAGATCGTCCAGCAGATCGGTTCGCCGGCGCTCCAGGAGCGCCTGCAGGCCGCGATCGAGGCCGAGCTCGCGGTGTCCGTCACGGCGGCCGGCTGATGGCGGCCTCCCGCGTCGCCGCCGCGGCCGAACTGGTCGAGAACCAGGCGACCCGCGTGGTCGTCGACGGCGTTCCGATCGCGATCGTCAAGGACTCGGCCGGCGACATCCACGCCATCGGCGACACCTGCACGCACGGCGAGATCTCCCTCGCCGAGGGCTTCGTCGAGGGCGAGACGCTGGAGTGCTGGGCGCACGGCTCCCAGTTCTCGCTCGTCACCGGCAAGCCGCTCAACCTCCCGGCCTACGAGCCGGTTCCCGTCTTCCAGGTCGAGGTCATCGACGGAGACGTCTATATCGACCCGACCGTCACGAAAGAGATTCAGTAAGCACATGTCAGTCCTCGAGATCCGCGACCTGCACGTCACCGTCGAGACGGACCAGGGCACCAAGCCCATCCTCAACGGCGTCGACCTGATCATCCGCGAGGGTGAGATCCACGCCATCATGGGCCCCAACGGCTCGGGCAAGTCCACCCTCGCCTACACGATCGCCGGTCACCCGAAGTACAAGGTCACCCAGGGCACCATCACGCTCGACGGCGAGGACGTCCTCGCGATGACCGTCGACGAGCGCGCCCGCGCCGGCCTGTTCCTCGCCATGCAGTACCCGGTCGAGATCCCCGGCGTGACCAACACCAACTTCCTCCGCACCGCCAAGACCGCGATCGACGGCCAGGCGCCCGCCATCCGCACCTGGGTGAAGGACGTCCGCGAGACGATGGGGCAGCTCCGCATGGACTCCTCGTTCGCCGAGCGCAACGTCAACGAGGGCTTCTCGGGCGGCGAGAAGAAGCGCAACGAGATCCTCCAGCTCGAACTGCTCAAGCCGAAGTTCGCGGTGCTGGACGAGACCGACTCCGGCCTCGACGTCGACGCGCTCAAGGTCGTGTCGGAGGGCGTCAACCGCGCCAAGGCCAACACCGGTCTCGGCATCCTCCTGATCACGCACTACACGCGTATCCTCCGCTACATCAAGCCGGACTTCGTGCACGTGTTCGTCGCCGGCCGGGTGGCCGAGGAGGGCGGTCCGGAGCTCGCCGACCGCCTGGAGGAGGAGGGCTACGACCGCTTCGTCGACGCCCCCGAGTCCGCGTCCGCCTCTGCGGCCGAGCTGGCCGAGGCCTGAGCGACGGCCCGGAGGTAGAATCCGATCATGCCCGCCACGCTGAGCCCCGCCCTCTTCGACCAGGTCGAAGAGGCGCTCAAGAACGTCATGGACCCGGAGCTCGGGATCAATGTCGTCGACCTGGGCCTCATCTACGACCTGGCCTGGGATGAGGAGAACAACGCCCTCATCATCTCGATGACGCTCACGAGCGCCGGCTGCCCGCTGACCGACGTGCTCGAGGAGCAGACCGCCGAGAGCCTCGACGGCATCGTCGAAGCCTTCCGCATCAACTGGGTGTGGATGCCGCCGTGGGGCCCCGAGCGGATCACCGACGACGGCCGCGACATGATGCGCGCCCTCGGCTTCGCCATTTGACTTTCTCCCGCAATCCGTTCCTCGCTTTCTCCCGCTGCGCCCCGGCGTGTCGCGGCAGAAAGTGAGGAACGGATCGCTGGTTTCTGAACGTAAGGAATACTGCTGTGCTTGCCGTGCACGATCTCGAGTTGCGTGTTGGTGCGCGCCTGCTGATGGAGGGCGTCAGCTTCCGCGTGGCCGACGGCGACAAGATCGGGCTCGTCGGCCGCAACGGCGCCGGCAAGACCACCCTGACCAAGGTGCTCGCCGGCGACCTGCTGCCGACGGCCGGCAAGGTGGACCGCTCGGGCGAGCTCGGCTACCTGCCGCAGGACCCGCGTTCGGGCAACCTGGACGACCTCGCGCGCACGCGCATCCTCGATGCCCGTGGCCTCGGCTCGATCGTCCTCGGGATGCAGCAGGCCACGCACGACATGGCGAGCGACGACGCAGAGGTTTCCGCCGCGGCCATGAAGAAGTACGGCCGGCTGGAGGAGCAGTTCCACATGCACGGCGGCTACGCGGCCGAGGCGGAGGCGGCCTCCATCGCCTCCAACCTGAACCTGCCCGACCGCATCCTCGACCAGCCGCTGAAGACCCTCTCCGGAGGCCAGCGCCGCCGCATCGAGCTGGCGCGCATCCTGTTCTCGGACGCGCGCACGATGATCCTGGACGAGCCGACGAACCACCTCGACGCCGACTCCGTCGTGTGGCTGCGCGACTTCCTCAAGAACTACTCCGGCGGCTTCATCGTGATCTCGCACGATGTGGAACTGGTCGGCGAGACGGTCAACCGGGTCTTCTACCTGGACGCGAACCGCCAGGTCATCGACATCTACAACATGGGCTGGAAGAACTACCAGCGCCAGCGCGCCGCCGACGAGGAGCGCCGCAAGAAGGAGCGCGCCAACGCCGAGAAGAAGGCGTCTGCGCTCCAGCTCCAGGCCGCGAAGTTCGGCGCCAAGGCGACCAAGGCCGCTGCCGCGCACCAGATGGTCGCCCGGGCCGAGAAGCTGCTCGCCGGCCTGGACGAGGTGCGCCAGGTCGATCGGGTTGCGAAACTGCGTTTCCCGACCCCTGCGGCGTGCGGCAGGACGCCGCTCGCGGCCTCCGACCTGTCCAAGAGCTACGGTTCGCTGGAGATCTTCACGGCCGTCGACATCGCGATCGACCGCGGGTCGAAGGTCGTCGTCCTCGGGCTGAACGGTGCGGGCAAGACCACGCTGCTGCGGATGCTCGCCGGCGTCGACAAGCCCGACACCGGCATGGTGGAGCCCGGCCACGGCCTCCGCGTCGGCTACTACGCGCAGGAGCACGAGACGATCGACGTCGAGCGCTCCGTGCTGCAGAACATGGTGTCGTCGTCACCGAACCTGACCGAGACCGAGGCGCGCAAGGTGCTCGGCTCGTTCCTGTTCACCGGCGACGACGCGCACAAGCCGGCCGGCGTGCTCTCCGGCGGCGAGAAGACCCGGCTCGCACTGGCGATGATCGTGGTGTCCGGCGCGAACGTGCTGCTGCTGGACGAGCCGACCAACAACCTGGACCCCGCCAGCCGCGAGGAGATCCTCGACGCGCTCGCCCACTACGAGGGCGCTGTCGTGCTGGTCAGCCACGACGAGGGCGCGGTGGAGGCGCTGAACCCGGAGCGGGTGCTCATCCTCCCGGACGGCGTCGAGGACCACTGGAATCGCGACTACCTCGACCTGATCTCGCTGGCGTAGCCCCACGACGTTCGTGCCGAATCGCGACTCTGACGCGCTCGGAGCCGCGATTCGTGCCGAATGTCGGGGCCTAGTGGGTGTCCAGGAGTTCGTCTTCGACGTCGGCGTCGGTGCGTCGGAGCGCTCGGCGGCGGGCGCGCTCGGCGGCGCGGGCCTGCTCGGCCGGGTCGTGCTCGTTGCGCTTGCGGTACTCGGTGCGGAGCGCGTAGCCGAGACCGAAGAAGCCGATCAGCGCGAAGATGATCCACTGGATCATGTACGACCAGTGCAGCCCCTCGTCCTGCGTC
Source organism: Leifsonia sp. L25 (assembly GCF_050632895.1). Next base: position 66,502 of record NZ_JBODRZ010000001.1, read on the forward strand.
GGCGGATCGGTGACGGTCGGCGTCGGCGCGCTCGCGGGGCTCGGCTTCTGCGAGGCGAGCAGCCCATACGCTCCGGTGTAGACGTCAGCGCCGCCGAGCTTCTGCTTGACGACCGAGAGCTGGATGGTGCCGACCTGCATCCCGACGCCGGTGCGGCCCTGGATGGCCGGCTCGCTGGCCTTCAGCCGTGCGATGACGGTCACGGTTCCGGAGGGTGCGGCCGGCACGTGGTCGGGCTGGTCCGTGTTGCTGCCGGTGGGCACCCAGCCGCGGTCCACGATGAACAGCGAGCCGTCGGCGGTGCGCAGTGGGGTGAGGACCTCGAAGCCGGGGGAGCCGTTGAACGGGCGGTTGCGGGCCAGGATCTCCTTGTCCTTCTCGTAGGTGCCGGTCACGGTGACGCGCGTCCACTCCTGCGAGGGGGAGTAGGCGGTGAGCGACGGCAGCTCCTGGTCGAGCGGGACGGGGTGCGAGTAGAAGTTGGCGGAGATCAGCGCGTTGGCGGCCGCGGCCTCCTTGCTGCGCGCGAGCTGCCAGTTGGAGAGGAAGCCGCAGGCGATGGCGAACACGATCGCGAAGGCCAGGTAACCGAACCAGCGGCGGGAGATCGCGAAGCTCCAGCCGACGGACTTCTGCTCCGGTGCGCTCACGCTGTCGTCCGCTCAGCGCCGACGGGCAGGACGGCGACCGGGAACTGACGCGCCGCGAGGAACTCGCGCAGGTAGTCCACGTGCTCGCCGCACGCCAGCCACGCCTTGACCCGGTCGGCGGTGTGGATGCGCGGGTTGCGCCACTCGATCCGCCACGACGCGGTCTCCCGGCAGCCGGCGCGCGAGCAGGTGAGCGGCTCGGGATCACCCAGTCCGATCACTCGTCCTCCTCATGCGCGTTCGCACCGTGCGTGCTGCCGTGCGGCTCGTCGCCGGGCTGCTCGCCCGTGTCGTCCCGGCGCCTTCCGGGCGGGGGCGCCATCGGAAGGATATTGCCCGGACGCTGTGCTTCCGCTTCATGCGGCTCCGCGCCGACGTTGGCGATGACCACCGCGAAGTACGGCAGGAACACCGCGCCGATCAGCGGGATGGCCGCCCACGGCCAGCCGAGGAAGATCGCGACGACGAGACAGACGATACGGACTCCCATGGCGACGGAGTACTTGATCATCCGCCGCTTGCGCTCTTCGTCCGGCGAGAGCGGGAGATTGGTGATGGACGGGCGTGGCTGCTTCATGTGCGTTGACACCAGACTACGTCCATAAACTGGTACCGGCCCGCTCCGGGCCGAATCATCGAAAGGATCGTCTGCATGACCACGCCGCGCACTGTGCTCGTCACCGGAGGGAACCGGGGGATCGGCTACGCGATCGCCGAGGAGTTCCTCGCTCAGGGGCATCGCGTGGCGGTGACGGCGCGTTCGGGCGAGGGCCCGGCCGGCGCGCTCACGGTGCGTGCCGACGTCACCGACGCGTCCTCCGTCGACGCCGCCTTCACCCAGGTGGAGGCCGAGCTCGGCCCGGTCGAGGTCGTCGTGGCGAACGCCGGCATCACGAAGGACACCCTGCTCATGCGCATGAGCGACGAGGAGTTCGACTCGGTCGTGCAGACCAACCTGGGCGGCGCGTTCCGCGTCGTCAAGCGCGCCTCCAAGGGCATGCTCAAGGCGCGTTGGGGTCGCATCGTGCTCATCTCGAGCGTCGTGGGTCTGTACGGTTCCGCAGGGCAGGTCAACTATGCGGCCAGCAAGGCCGGGCTGGTCGGCATGGCCCGCTCGATCACGCGCGAGCTCGGCGCCCGCGGGATCACGGCCAACGTGGTCGCCCCCGGCTTCATCGAGACCGACATGACCGCCGCCCTCCCGGAGGCGCAGCAGGCCGAGTACAAGCGCAACATCCCGGCCGGCCGCTTCGCCTCGCCGAACGAGGTGGCGCGCGTGGTCGCGTGGGTCGCGGGGGACGACGCGGGCTACGTGTCCGGCGCCGTGATCCCGGTCGACGGCGGCCTCGGGATGGGGCACTGAGAGAGCCCTCGCGGCGCGTCCCGTGACGCCGCCCGCGCGGGTGGTGCCCGGGTGATTTTCTCGCATATCGAATAGAAATGTGAGGTTTCTCGGGAGTAGGTTGCCTCCTGTCCGACGACGACGACGGACGACGGCAACGATCCGGAGGTCTCGATGGCTCTCACACTCACGCCCCGCACCAAACTCCTGGCCGCAATGGGCATCGTGCTCAGCGCGGCGGTCGGCCTGACGCTCGCCGCGTTCACGGACTCGGGGAACGTGCAGACGACGTTCACCTCCGGGTCCCTCGACCTGAAGTTCGACGCGGACCAGGACGGCAACCCCACCGACTACATGGTGGACTTCAGCGCGGGCTTCGACAACCTGGCGCCGGGCGACACGGTCGACCGCGACCTCCAGGTGTACAACTCGGGCACGATCGACGCGGACGTCGCGCTCGCGGTCCCGCAGATCACGAACAGCGCGGGGACGCCGGCGTCCGCACTGCAGGACGAACTCGCCGTGGTGATCACCGACACGACAGTCCCGGCGTCGCCGGTGACGCTCTACACGGGGCCGCTCACGGGCGCGACCTTCAGCGTGCTCGACATCGGCTCGGGCGGCTCGGCGAAAGGGCGCACCCTACACTTCGCGGTGACGCTCGACCCGGCGGCGGGCACCGAGGTCGCAGGGCAGACCATCACCGTCGTGCTGCCCTTCACGGCCACCCAGGCGTGATCGACTCCGCGCCCGTGCGGGCGTCGATCGTGACCGATCCTCCCGGCGCGTCCTGGACGGGCCTCAAGCCGGGGGACCACGTCACGGCGAGCCTGACGGTGACCAACACCTTCGCCTATCCGGTGGAGCTCAGCGGCGTCGTGAGCCGGGAGGGCGTGCTGACCGTCGGCGCGCATCCACTCCAGGTGGGCTTCGACATCGTCCGGAGTACGGACGCGGGAGGGGGCACGACCGGCGCGTGCCCCCTCCGCGCCGACGCCCTCCCGGCGGACACGCACGCCCGGGTGCTCGTCGACGTGACCTTTCCCCAGGCCGCGGGCAACGAATACCAGAACGCGTCGGGGCAGGCGACCCTGTTCCTGACGGCCACGCAGATCACACCGGAGGAGTGCGGCGGAACGGTGGCCGCACCGCCCGCGGGCCGTGGCCCGGGCGGCCTCGCCGAGACCGGGCTCGACCTCTCGCCGACGCTGCTGGTCGCCGTCGTCGTCGCCCTCGCCGGGTGGGCGATCCGCGCGGCCGGACGGCGGCGTCGGGGGAGGACGGCGTCGTGAGCGGCCGGCGTACGGCCGCGCGGGTGCTCGCGGTGGCGTCCGGGATCCTCGCCGCCGCCTCCCTTCTCGCTGTGGCGCCGGGGAACACCGCGGATGCGGCCTTCACCGCGACGGGCGGAGTGCGGGCCTCGTTCGCGAGCACCGCCGCCGTCCCGCTCGACTTCGCGGGCGTCGACGCCGGCGACGACTACTCCCTCGGCTGGACCGCCGACGGCCGGCTGTACGCGTGGGGTGCGAACGACAGCGGGCAGCTCGGGGTCGGCGACTACACGGCGCGCCCGATCCCCACCCTGGTGCCGTTCCCGTCCGGGGCGGCGGTCGCCGAGGCGTCCGCGGGCATCAACATGTCGATCGCCGTCACGACGACGGGCGACGTGTACACCTGGGGCAACAGCGACGTCACGACCGGGGTCACCCGTCCGGCCCTCGTCCCGAGCCTGTCCGGCCTCGGGGTCGTCGGCGCGTCTGCGGGCGGCTACTTCTTCCTCGCCTGGACGTCGAGCGGACAGCTCTACTCCTGGGGCACTTCGGGAGGAGGGCGGCTGGGCCGGCCCGCGTCCGCCGACCTGTACACGCCGGGCCTCGTGACGGCGCAGGGACTGGACACCCGCTTCGTGACGAGCGCGTCCGCCGGCCGGTTCTTCGGGATCGCGTCCGTGGACGGCGGGACGGCCGTCGCCGGGTTCGGGACCCTGTACGGCGCGACCGGCGGCGTCACGTTCAGCGGCCTCCCGCCGGACTCGCCGGTCAGCGGGCTGATCGCGGGCAACGCGTTCGTATTCGCCTGGACAGCAGACGGCCGGCTCTACTCGGGCGCGTCCAGTCGGCGCTCGCGCAGGAGACCACGCTCGCGGGAACCCATGTCGTGAGCGCGGTTGTCAGCGTCCCGTCGACCGGAGCGAGCTCCTTCTACGCCTGGGACGACCAGCACACCCTGTACGCCTGGGGCCTCAACACCTCGGGACAGCTCGGGCTCGGCGACACCGCCGACCGGGCGTCGCCGACCGCGGTGGCGCTCCCGCCGGGGGTCACCCTGCTCGCCGTCGCCGCGGGCAGCGCGCACGCGCTGCAGATCGCGACGGGCGGCGAGTTCTCCGCGGCCGGATCGAACTCGTCGGGGCAGCTCGGCACCGACGACACGGCGTCGCGGACCTCCTTCAGCACCCCGGTGCTCATCGTGCGGTGGCCGTGATGGGCCGTCCCGCCACGCAGGGCCGCCCCGCCGGCCTGGGCCGCCCCGCCGGCCTGAGCCGCCCCGCCGGCCTGGCGCTGAACGTGGCGGCGGTGCTCGGCCTCCTCTGCGTCGCGGTGGCCGCTGTCGCGATGCTCACCGGGATGCGCATCATCATCTTCTCCACCGGATCCATGGCGCCGACGACCCCGGCCGGCTCGCTCGCCGTCACCCTGCCGATCGCCGCGCCCGACATCGCGGTGGGCGACGTGATCAGTGCGCCACGGGCAGGCGACGGCGCACTGGTCACACATCGCGTGGTGTCGATCGACCACGCGACGGGGCTGTGGCTCGTCTCGATGCGCGGCGACGCCAACAAGGCGTCCGACGCCGCCCCCTACGACGTGACCGACGGCGCCCAACGGCTCGTCTGGTCGGCGCCAGGGGTGGGCGCGGCGATCGCCCAGGTGCGCTCGCCCTGGATCCTGGTGGCGACGCTCGCGCTGCTCGGGCTGATCGCCATCCCGTCCCGGCGGCGGGCGCACCGGCATCGCGCGGGTCGACGGGAGGCCGCCGACCTGCGCACGGCCGTCAGCCCCGCAACCCCAGCAGCGGCAGCACCTGAGCCAGGTCCTGCCGGTCGATGACCAGGTCGGCCTCCTCGCGCACGCGCGGCTTGGCGTTGAACGCGACGGCGAGCCCGGCCTCCGCCATCATCCGCAGATCGTTCGCGCCGTCGCCGATCGCGACGGTCTGACGCAGGTGCACGCCGGACTCCGCCGCCCAGAACAGCAGGGCCTGCGCCTTCGCGGCGGCGTCGACGACGGGGCCGTCGACCTCGCCGGTCAGCACACCGTCGGCCACGGCGAGCCGGTTGGCGCGCCAGTGGTCCAGGCCCAGCCGTTCGCCGAGGGGTCGAGCAGCTCGTGGAAGCCGCCGGAGACCACCCCGACCTCGCCGCCCGCGGCCTGGACGCCGGCGATGAGCTCCGGCACGCCGTCGGTCACGCGGATGCGCTCCCCGACGCGCTCGAAGACCGAGACCGGGAGGCCCTCCAGGGTTCGGACGCGCTCGCGCAGGCTCTCCTCGAAATCGAGCTCGCCGCGCATGGCGCGCTCGGTGATCTCGGCGACCTCGGTGCGCGAGCCGGCCTCCTCGGCGAGCAGCTCGATCACCTCGTCGTGGATGAGGGTCGAGTCGGCGTCGAGGACCACCAGGAAGCGGGCGGCACGCTCGGAGGGACGGACGCCGTCGTGTTGGTGACCGGGCGTCATGGGAGGACGTGCACTCCCTTGCCGACCACGGTGATGCCGGACTCGGTGACCGTGAAGCCGCGCGCGCGGTCGCGCTCGGGGTCCACGCCGATGCGCGCGCCCTCCGCCACGACCACGTCCTTGTCGAGGATGGCCCGGCCGACGAACGCGTTCGGCTCGATCAGGGCGCGGTCGAAGACGACGGAGTCGATCACCTTGGCTCCGGAGGCGACAGTGGCCCACGGGCCGAGCACGCTGCGCTCGAGGTGCGCCCCGGAGATGACGGAGCCCAGCGAGACGATCGAGTCGATCGTGGTGCCCAGCGCCCCGCGGCCGTCGCGCACGATCTTCGCCGGGGGAGTTGAGCACCTGGCTGAAGATCGGCCACTCCCGGTTGTAGAGGTTGAACACCGGCAGCGCCGAGATGAGGTCCTGGTGGGCCTCGAAGAACGAGTCGATGGTCCCCACGTCGCGCCAGTAGTACCGGTCGCGGTCGGTCGATCCCGGCACGTCGTTGTTGTTGAAGTCGTAGACGGCGGCCTCGTTCCGCGCCACGAAGTCCGGGATGATGTCCCCGCCCATGTCGTGGTTGGAGTCGGGTCGGTCGCCGTCGCGGACGACCGCGTCGATCAGGGCGTCGGCGTCGAAGACGTAGTTGCCCATCGAGGCGAGCACCTCGTCGGGAGAGTCCGGCAGGCCCACCGGGTCCTTCGGCTTCTCGCGGAACGCCGCGATCCGGTCGGGCTTGCCCGCGTCCACCTCGATGACGCCGAACTGGTCCGCGAGCGAGATCGGCTGACGGATCGCCGCGACCGTCGCGGGAGCGCCCGAGTCGATGTGGGCCTGCAGCATCTGGTTGAAGTCCATGCGGTAGACGTGGTCGGCGCCGACCACCACCACGATGTCGGGCCGCTCGTCGCGCAGCAGGTTGAGACTCTGCAGGATGGCGTCGGCCGAGCCGCTGAACCAGCGTTTGCCGAGCCGCTGCTGGGCCGGCACGGACGCGATGTAGGAGTTGAGCATCCCGTCCAGCCGCCAGGTCTGCGACACGTGCCGGTCGAGGCTGTGCGACTTGTACTGCGTCAGCACGACGATCTGGCGGAACTGGGAGTTGATCAGGTTGGACAGCGCGAAGTCGATGAGCCGGTATTGTCCGCCGAACGGCACCGCGGGCTTGGCGCGGTCGGCGGTCAACGGCATCAGCCGCTTCCCTTCGCCGCCCGCGAGCACGATGCCGAAGATCTTCTTGCCTGCTGCCATAGGCACCACAGTAGAGGCATCCGGGGGCTGTACTAGCGTTCTCGTCATGCGCGTTGATCTTCTGACCAAGGAGTACCCGCCGGACATCTACGGCGGCGCCGGGGTGCACGTGACCGAGCTGGTCCGCGCGCTGAGGACCGATACGGAGGTTCGCGTGCGCTGCTTCGGCGAGCCGCGGGACGAGGCGGACACCTTCGCGTACCGCGTCCCGGCCGAGCTCGCGGCGGCCAACGGATCGATCACCACGCTCGGGGTCGACCTCCAGATGGCGCAGGACTGCGGGGGAGCGGACGTCGTCCACTCGCACACCTGGTACGCGAACGCGGGCGGCCACGTGGCGAAGCTCCTGCACGGCGTGCCGCACGTGGTCACCGCGCACAGCCTGGAGCCGCTGCGGCCGTGGAAGGCCGAGCAGCTCGGCGGAGGCTACCGCGTCTCGAGCTGGATCGAGAAGACCGCCTTCGAAGCCGCCGACATGGTCATCGCCGTGAGCGACGGCATGCGCCGCGACATCCTCTCCTCGTACCCGGCGCTGGACCCGCAGAAGGTCACCGTCGTCTACAACGGCATCGACCTGGAGCGCTGGACCCCCTGCACGACGCCGACAAGGCCCGCGCTCTCGGCATCGACCCGGATCGTCCGGCCGTCATCTTCGTGGGGCGGATCACCCGGCAGAAGGGCCTCCCGTATCTGCTGCGTGCCGCCCGGATGCTGCCGCCGGAGGTGCAGGTCATCCTCTGCGCCGGCGCTCCGGACACCCCGGAGATCCTCGCCGAGGTGACCGGCCTGGTGGAGGGGCTGCAGGCCGAGCGCGACGGCGTCGTCTGGATCGACCGGCTGCTGCCGAACGACGAGCTGCGGGCGGCCCTCACGGCCTCCACGGTGTTCGTCTGCCCCTCGATCTACGAGCCGCTCGGGATCGTGAACCTGGAGGCGATGGCGTGCGGCCTCCCGGTCGTCGGGACCGCGACCGGCGGCATCCCCGAGGTCATCGTCGACGGCGTGACGGGCCGGCTGGTGCCGATCCAGCAGCTCACGGACGGCACCGGGACGCCGACCGACCCGGAGGCGTTCGTCCGCGACCTCGCGGCCGCGCTGACCGAGGTGGCCTCCGACCCCGAGCGCGCGGCCCGGATGGGCGCCGCTGGCCGCGAGCGCGCCGAGACCGAGTTCAGTTGGACCGCGATCGCCGAGCAGACCCGCGCCGTCTACCGGTCCGTGGCCTCCGCCTGACGCCGGTAGGCTAGAGCGCATGGCAGGCAGTGTTCTCCGTCTTCACGACGTGTCCGTAGTCCGGGACGGCAACCCCGTCCTTCAGAACGTCGACTGGACGGTGGAACCGGACGAGCGCTGGGTCATCCTCGGCCCCAACGGCGCAGGCAAGACCACGATGCTGCAGGTCGCCGCGGCGGCCATCCACCCGTCGTCGGGGGAGGCCGTGGTGCTCGGCGAGACCGTCGGCCACAGCGACCTGTCCGAGCTGCGCCCCCTGATCGGCTTCGCGTCGACCGCGCTGGCCCGGCGCATCCCGCGCACCGAGCGCGTGCTCGACGTCGTGATGACAGCCGCGTACGCCGTGACCGGCCGCTGGAACGAGCTCTACGAGGACATCGACGAGCGCCGCGCCCGCCGGGTGCTCTCGGAGTGGCACCTCGATCACCTCGCCGAGCGCTCCTTCGGCAGCCTGAGCGACGGCGAGCAGAAGCGCGTGCAGATCGCCCGCTCGGTCATGACCGACCCGGAGATCCTGCTGCTCGACGAGCCCGCCGCTAGCCTCGACCTCGGCGGCCGCGAGGAGCTCGTCCAGCTGCTCGGCGGGTACGCGAGCGACCCGAAGTCCCCGGCGATCGTGATGGTCACCCATCACGTCGAGGAGATCCCGCTCGGCTTCAACCGCGCGCTGCTGCTCAAGGACGGCCGCGTCACCGCCGCCGGCCCGATCGGCGAGGTGCTGACGAGCGAGTCGCTCAGCGCGACCTTCGGCGTCGACGTGGAGCTCACCGAGACTGAGGGCCGCTTCACGGCCCGGGCGCGTCAGGCCGCGAGCGACTGAGGTATCTGCTAAACTCGATAGCTGGTTCCCCGCACGATCCATCGATCTGACAGGTGCGAACCGAAAAGCTTTCCGTCAACGCGCTGAAGCGCGCGGACACGACCGACCGAACACTACGCAACAAGGAAGTCCTCATGAAGACTGGCATCCACCCCGACTACGCCCCCGTGGTTTTCCGCGACCTGGCCTCGGGTGCGACCTTCCTGACCCGCTCCACCGTGAGCAGCGACAAGACCATCGAGTGGGAGGACGGCAACACCTACCCGGTCATCGACGTCGAGATCTCCTCGGAGTCGCACCCGTTCTACACGGGCAAGCAGCGCATCCTCGACTCGGCCGGCCGCGTCGAGAAGTTCAACACGCGCTACAAGAACTTCGGCAAGTAAGCCGCACCGCGAACGACCCCGCCCGAGAGGGCGGGGTCGTTCGCGTTATACAGCGGCGGACATTCGTGCCGAATGTCCCGTTTGGCGTCGCCACTCGCGACATTCGTGCCGAATGTGAGCGCTTCGTTCAGTAGTTTCGGTAGCCGTGCGAGGCGGCGATGCCCAGGCCGATGAACACGAAGACGACTACCAGGATGCCGATCGCCACCTCCACGAAGCCGATGATGACGGCCGCGAGGGCGAGGCCGCGGCCCTGCTCGCCGGTGCGCTTGATCTGGGAGAGGGCGACGAAGCCCAGGATGATGCCCACGACGCTCACGAAGAACGCGAGGATGAAGGCCACGATCGACATGGTGTTGTAGCCGGGCTGTGCCGGCGGCTGGTAGGCGCCGTACTGCGGTTGCTGCGGCTGCTGCGGCGGGAGGGGCTGCGGGTTCAGGTCGGGGTCGCTCATGTCTCAGACAGTAGCGACCCGAGGGGATGCGCGTCAGCCCCCAGCCTGCGGGGTGCGAACGGCAGAGCCGGTCAGGCGGGCCAGGCGTGCAGAGGCCACGCGCCCGACGCCGTGAACTCCGGGTCGCGGACGCGCCGCATGTACTCCTGGAAGTCGGCCGCTTGCTCGCGGCACCAGTCCACCTGCTTGCTGTGCAGGTCCGCTGCGGCCATCGCCAGCTCCTCGACGTGCCGCTGGGCCAGCGCCTGCGCGAGCCGGCCGGCGGCGATCGCGTCGGCTCCGGCGTCGTGGGCGGCGATCAGCTCCACGCCGTAATGGGTGGCGGTGACCGTGAGCGTCCGCTTGCCGGGGCGGTAGCGGTCCACCGCCCGGTCGATCACCAGCGGGTCGATGATCGGACCGGGGGAATGCAGCGGCTCGACGCCGTGGCGGCGGGCCTCCCGGTCGAGCAGCGTGAAGTCGTACGGGGCGTTGTAGGCGACCACCGGGATGCCGCGGTCGAAGAGGCGGCGGAGCTGGTCGACGATCGCGTCCACTCCGGCGCCGGCGTCCATGCCCTTCTCCCGGGCGAGTTCGGTGGTGATGCCGTGCACCGCCGTGGCCTCCGCCGGGATCTCCACCTGCGGGTCGAGCAGCCAGTACCGGCCGTGCTTGACCTCGCCGTCCTCGCCGAGGAGCCCGACGTGGGCGGTGACGATCCGGGCCGTCTCGACATCCACACCCGTGGTCTCCAGATCGAAGACGCCGAGTTCGTGATGCCAGTTACTCATGCAGCCAGCGTAGGAACGACCTCCGTCACCGCCGGGAACACACGCCGAGGGGCGCGTTAACGCCCCTGAAACCGTGAGACGGGGCGTATACGTGCCCGTCGGTGGAGGCGGATCACGCCCGGTGCGGCTCGATGTGCAGCCAGTAGAAGTTCTGGGTGCCGAGCGTGAGCGTGAAGCGCCCGTCCTCCGCCACCGTCGGGAACTCGCCGCCGCCGAACAGGTCGTACAGCGCGCTCCCGGCGAACTCGGGCGCCTCCAGCGTCACCGACACCGGGTTGTGCGCGAAGGAGAACACGCACAGCACGTCCTCCGGCTGGTCGCCGAAGTGCGTCCCGCTGCCCGCGTAGCTGCGCACGAAGGCGAGCACCGACTCGTGGTCGGTGGGCAGCACGCGCATATCGCCGAGCCCGAACACCGGGTGCGCCTTGCGGACGTGGATGACGTTGCGGATCCAGTGCAGGAGCGAGCGCGACTGGGCGAGCTGAGCCTCCACGTTCACCTGGTTGTAGTGGTAGACGAGCGACTGGACGACCGGCAGGAAGAGCTTGCCGGGGTCGGCGGTGGAGAAGCCGGCGTTGCGGTCCGGCGTCCACTGCATCGGCGTGCGCGAGCTGTCGCGGTCGGGCAGCCAGATGTTGTCGCCCATCCCGATCTCGTCGCCGTAGTAGAGGAACGGGCTGCCCTCCAGCGAGAACAGCAGCGCGTGGGCGAGCTCCAGCTCGGCGCGCGAGTTGTCGAGCAGCGGCGCCAGGCGCCGGCGGATGCCGATGTTGGCGCGCATCCGCGGGTCGTAGGCGTACCAGCCGTACATCGCCTGGCGGTACTCCTCGCTGACCATCTCCAGCGTGAGCTCGTCGTGGTTGCGCAGGAACACGCCCCACGCGGAGCCCTCGGGGACGTCCGTCGTCTCGGACAGCACCCGGATCAGCTCGGAGGCCTGCTGGCTGCGCAGCGCGTAGAAGATCCGCGGCATCACCGGGAAGTCGAACGCCATGTGGCACTCCGGCTCGTCCTCCGAACCGAAGAAGGCCGCCACCTCGCGAGGCCACTGGTTCGCCTCGGCGATCATCATGCGGCCCGGGTACTCGCGGTCGACCATCACCCGCAGCTTCTTGATGAACTCGTGGGTGGGCGGCTCGCCCTCGCCGTTGCCCTCGTCCGACTCGTACAGGTAGGGGATGGCGTCGAGCCGGAAGCCGTCCACGCCGAGGTCGAGCCAGAACCGGACCACGTCGAACATGGCGTCGTGGACCGCGGGGTTCTCGAAGTTGAGGTCGGGCTGGTGCGAGAAGAACCGGTGGAAGTAGAACTGCCGGCGGGCCTCGTCGAACGCCCAGTTGGAGTCCTCGGTGTCCACGAAGATGATCCGGATGTCCGGCCACTTGTCGTCGGTGTCGTTCCACACGTAGAAGTCGCCGAACGGACCTTCGGGTCGCTGCGCGACTGCTGGAACCACTCGTGCTGATCGGAGGTGTGGTTCATCGGGAGGTCGATGATGATGCGCATGTTGCGCTCGTGAGCCTTGGTCACCAGGTCGCGGAACTCCTCGATCGTGCCGAACTCGGGCAGGATCGCCTTGAAGTCGGACACGTCGTAGCCGCCGTCGCGGAGCGGCGACAGGAAGAACGGCGGCAGCCAGAGCGCGTCGATGCCGAGCCACTGCAGGTAGTCGAGCTTGGAGGTCAGGCCGCCGATGTCGCCGGAGCCGTCGCCGTTGCTGTCCACGAAGGAGCGGACCATCACCTCGTAGAACACGGCGCGGCGGTACCACTGCGGATCGAGGGTGAGCCCGGGCAGCGTGATGGGCGCGGTGAAACTCACGGTTCTCCTTCTCGAGCGGCCACGCCGTCGGGGCAGCGAGCTCGGGGGTCGTGCACGGTGGGGTCATGCAAGCGATTACATCCAGAGAAGTCTAGGACCTGCGGGCGGTGGGCTGTCCAGTCCTCCGGCCGCATTCACCGGGTTCCTGCTCCGGACCCGGCTTAGACTGGACGACGATGACCTCCTCGACACGGTACGCCGCCTCCCCGTACCGGGCCGCCGCCTCTCCGTACGCGGAGGCCCTGGGCCGTGTCCCGGTCCGCCGCGCGGAGCTCCCGCTGCTGGGCGGGCTGACGCGCTACTGGGACTACGGCGACCCCGACGCCGACACCACCCTCGTGCTGGTGCACGGCTTCCGCGGCGACCACCACGGGCTGGAGCCGGTGGTCGCCCAACTCGGCGGAGGTCCGCGGCTGATCTCGCCCGACCTCCCCGGCTTCGGGGAGTCCACTCCACTGACGGAGGTGGACCACGACATCGCCGGCTACTCGGCGTGGCTGCGCGCGTTCGTCGCCGGGCTCGGCCTGCGCGGCAGGGTCGTGCTGCTCGGGCACTCGTTCGGCTCGATCGTGGTCGCGGCGACGTTGGCCGAGGACGCGGGGAGCGGCCCGACGCGGTCGTGCTGGTCAACCCGATCGGTCAGCCCGCGCTCGCGGGCCCGCGCGGCGTCCTCACCCGGCTCGCGATCTTCTACTACTGGCTCGCGGCGGCGCTGCCCGAACGTCTCGGCTTCGCCCTGCTGCGCAACCGGATCATCGTCCGCGTGATGAGCATCGCGATGGCGAAGACCCGCGACCATTCACTGCGGGCGTGGATCCACGGCCAGCACGACAGCTACTTCTCGGCGTTCAGCGACCGGCGAGTGGTGCTGCAGGCGTTCCGGGCCTCGGTAGCGCACGACGTCAGCGAGTACGCGGCGAGCGTGCCGGAGCCGACACTGCTCGTCGCCGCGGTGGACGACGACATCACGCCGATCGCCGCCGAGCGCCGGCTGCGCGGGCTGTTCCCGGACGCGCGGCTCGTGGAGATCGGGGATGTCGGCCACCTCATCCACTACGAGAAGCCGGGGGAGGCCGCGCGAGCGATCGAGGAGTTCCTGACCGAGGGAGACGCCGCCACGAACCGCGAGGAGAGCGCGTGAGGATCGTCTTCGACTGCCGCTACACCCGCATCGGCCGGCACGACGGCATCAGCCGGTTCACGGCCGGACTCGTCGGTGCGTTGGCCCAGCGGCACGCCGTCACGATGCTGATCAGCGACCACCGCCAACTCGAGCTGCTGCCCGACCTCCCGTGGGAGCTCGCCGCCGCGCCGACCTCCGCCCTGGAGCCGCTGGTCGCCCGCCGGGTCAACAAGCTGAAGCCCGACATCGTGTTCTCGCCCATGCAGACGATGGGGAGCTTCGGGCGGCGCTACCGGCTGATCCTCACCGTGCACGACCTGATCTACTACCGGCACCCGACACCGCCGCGCGACCTCCCGGGGTTCGTGCGGGCGCTGTGGCGGCTGTACCACCTGGCCTGGTGGCCGCAGCGAATGCTGCTCAACCGGTCGGACGCGGTCGTGACCGTGTCCGAGACGACCAAGGAGCTCATCGCCGAGCACCACCTGACCTCGCGCCCGGTCTACGTCGTGCCGAACGCCGCGGACATGCCGGCCCTCCCGGAGGAGCGGCTGGCGCGCACCGCCCCGGAGGCGAAAGCGCTCGTCTACATGGGCTCGTTCATGCCGTACAAGAACGTGGACACGCTCGTGCGCGCGGCCGCGCAGCTCCCGGACTACCAGCTCCACCTGATGAGCCGGGTCACGCCCGCGGAGCGCGACCGGCTCGCGGCGCTGGCGCCCGGGGCGCGGCTGGTCTTCCACGACGGCGCGACCGACGAGGACTACGCCCAGACGCTCGCGCGGGCGACTGCTCTCGTGACGGCGTCGCGCGACGAGGGCTTCGGCATCCCGCTGGTGGAGTCGATGACGCTCGGAACGCCGGTGGTCGTCAGCGACATCCCCATCTTCCGCGAGATCGGCGGCGCGGCGGCGCTGTACTTCCCGGCCGACGACGCCGACGCGCTCGCGGCGCGGGTGCGGCACCTGGAGCAGCCCGGCGTATGGGCGCAGCGTTCGGCGGCGTCCCGGCGCGAGGCCGGACGGTTCACCTGGACGGCGTCCGCCGACCACCTGCTGACGGTCCTGACCGCGACGGCGACCAGGTCCGCCCGGCGCGGCCGCCGGGCTCAGAGCACCGACGCCGTGTAGAGGTCGCGGTCCTCCGGGCCGAGGTTGAAGCGGTCCAGCGTCAGCCGGCCATCGTCGTAGCGGAAGCGGTGCACCGAGCCGTTCGGGATGACCTCCCCGGGCCCGGGGAGCGCGTGGCCGGTCACGTGCCGGACCAGCGAGCCGATCACTCCGCCGTGACTGACCACGATCAGGTTCTGTCCGGGGTGCGCGTCGCCCAGCTCGAGCAGGGCGGGGAGCGCGCGCTCGACGACCTCCTCGCGGGACTCGCGTCCGGGGACGGGCGTGCCCTCCGGCCAGCGCTCGAGGATCTCGGCGCCGGTCAGCCCCTCCGCCTCGCCGTACTGCCGCTCGGCAACGGCCGGCAGCTTGCCCGGCTCGCCGAGCCCCAGGTGCCCGGCGATGATCCGCGCGGTGTCGAGTGCCCGGCTGAGCGGGCTCGCGTACACCGCGTCGAAGCGGCCTCCGGCCAGCGCCCGGCCCGTCGCCTCCGCCTGCGCCCGTCCCGTGCCGTTGAGCGGGATGTCGCTGGAGCCCTGGATGCGCTTGGCCAGGTTCCAGTCGGTCTGACCGTGCCGAACGAGGGAGATGAGGGTCACGCGCGTCCTTTCGTCGAGGACGCGCGGCGGGTCAGGCGAGCCGGCGCGCCAGCTCGACCAGCGTCTCCGTGGTCCCGCCGTCCAGTTTAACGGTGGCCCGCGGGTCGCCCTTGGTCTCCCCCGGTTGACGATCACGATCGGGAGGCGCTTGCGGCGGGCCTCCTCCAGGAGCCGGATGCCGGAGTTCACCACGAGCGACGAGCCCGCGATGATCAGCGCGTCCGCCGCGCGCACCAGGGAGCTGGCCTCCCGGTACTTCTCGGCCGGGATGAACTCCCCGAAGAACACCACGTCGGGCTTCAGGTGGCCGCCGCAGACCGTGCAGTCCGGGACGACGAAGGAGTCGACGTCGGTGACGATCGCGTCGCCGTCCGGGGCGATCTCGACGGCGCCCTCGGTCGCCAGCCACGGGTTCGCCGCGTCGATGCGCGCGGTGATCGCCTCGCGCGCGAAGATCTGGCCGCAGACCAGGCAGACGACGCGGTCCATCGAGCCGTGCAGGTCGACCACACGGCGGCTGCCCGCCTGCTTGTGGAGGCCGTCCACGTTCTGCGTGATGACGCCGTTCGCCGCGCCCGCGACCTCCAGAGCCGCAAGCGCGCGGTGGCCGTCGTTCGGGTGCGCCGCCGCGAACCGCCGGTAGCCGAGGTGACTGCCGGCCCAGTACCGCTTGCGGTACCGGTCGTCGGCGAGGAACTGCTGGAAGGTCATGGGCGTGCGCTTCGGAGCGCCCTCGCCGCGGTAGTCGGGGATGCCGGAGTCCGTCGACACGCCTGCGCCGGTCAGCACCGCGAAAGTCCGCCCGGCGAGGAGCCCCTCGACCTCGTCGATGCCGCGCGAGAGCTCGGGTGAGAGCTCGGTCGTCAGCGTGGTCACTGGCACCTCCCGGTCGGTTCTTCCCGAAGTCTAAACCGGCCGCTTTTCGAGTTTGTTTCCGGCGACTGGCAATCTGGACGGGTGCAGATCCACCGTGTGACCGACCTGACCGCCGACGGCCTCGCCGACTACTCCCGCCTGACGGACGTCGCGCTGCGGCGTGTGACCGAGCCGGAGGGGGCCTCTACATCGCGGAGTCGACCAAGGTCATCACCCGCGCGCTGGCCGCGGGCCACCGTCCGCGGTCCGTGCTGCTGCAGGAGCAGTGGCTGGACGATGTGGCGCCGCTGCTGGCCGACTATCCGGACGTCCCGGTGTTCGTGGGGGACTCGGCGGTGCTGGAGCAGCTCACCGGATACCACCTCCACCGCGGGGCGCTGGCGGCGATGCACCGTCCGGAACTGCCGGACCCGGGGGAGCTGCTCGCGGGAGCGCGCCGGGTCGTGGTGCTGGAGGACATCGTCGACCACACGAACGTCGGGGCGATCTTCCGCAGCGTCGCCGGCCTCGGCGCCGACGCGGTGCTGATCAGCCCGCGTTGTGCAGACCCGCTCTACCGGCGGAGCGTCCGGGTGAGCATGGGCACCGTCCTCCAGGTGCCGTGGACGCGCCTCCCGGAGTGGGACGAGGCGGCGCCGCTGCTGCATGAGGCCGGCTTCGAGATCGCTGCGCTCGCCCTCGCGGACGACGCCGTCGGACTGGACGAGTACGCCGCCCGGGCTCCGGAGCGCGCGGCGCTCGTGTTCGGGGCGGAGGGCGACGGGTTGAGCCGGCGTGCGCTGGCGGCGGCGGACACGGTGGTGACCATCCCGATGCTGCACGGCGTGGACTCGCTGAACGTGGCGTCGGCGAGCGCGGTGGCGCTGTGGGCGATGCGGGTGGCGTCGGAGGCGTGATCGTCTGGCGCGTTCTCAGCGGATGCCTCACTGGGTCCCCCTAGAATCCGAAGGTGCCTCAGCAAGTCCTCGCCGATCCGCCGCGCAGTCTGAACCGCAAGCAGGTCTACCGCCGTCGCCGGATCGTCGTCTTCGGGGTCGGGGGCGTGCTCCTGATCGCCCTGCTCTACGTGTTCGGTTCGATCCTCACCCCGGTGCCGGCCACCGCCGCGGTCACGCAGCACGAGACCTCCCTCACGCAGGCCGCCGCGCAGCTCAACTGGCCGGGCTACGGGTCGGCCGGGATCACCGCGCCCGACTTCCCCGGCGCGACCCAGTACCACGGCAGCGACGCGAGCATGCCGATCGCGAGCATGACCAAGACGATCACGGCGCTCGTCGTGCTTCAGGCCAAGCCGCTCGACGGAAACGCGGACGGGCCGACCATCTCGTTCACGCAGAAGGATGTCGACATCTGGAACCAGGTCATCGCCGCCGGCGGCTCCTGGGCCCCGGTGAAGGCGGGCACGTCGATGACGGAGAAGCAGGCGCTCACCGCGATGCTCCTCCCGTCGGCCAACAACTACGCCATCTCCCTGGCGAACTGGGCGTACGGCTCCACCTCCGCGTACCTCAAGGCGGCGAACGGCTGGCTCGCGTCGAAGGGCTTCAGCGGCACCAAGGTGGTGACACCGGACGGCCTCGACCCCGGCAACGTGAGCACCACGAAGGACCTGATCGGCATCGGCAAGCTCGTGCTCGCCTCGCCCGCGCTGTCGGCGATCGTCTCGGAGAAGTCGGCGACCCTCCCGGGAGCCGGCGCGCAGGACAACACGAACGCGCTGCTGGGCGTGGACGGTGTGGACGGCATCAAGACAGGCAACACCGACGAGGCGGGATTCTGCCTGCTGTTCTCGGCCGAGGTCCCCGTCGGCACGGAGAAGGTGCGCGTGGTCGGCGTGGTGCTGGGCGCGGCCGACCACGACACGCTGTGGGCCGGGGTGAGCGGGCTGCTGACGAGCATGCAGTCCGGCTTCCACGAGGTGACGGCGGCGACGACCGGACAGGTCTTCGGGTCGTACACGACCAAATGGGGCGCGGCCTCCAACGTGGTGGCGACCTCGGGACAGAGCTTCGTCGTGTGGTCGGACACGCCGATCACCGTCGACCTGACGACGCAGCGACTGCAGTCGGGGTTCAAGGGCGACATCGTGGGGCACGTGACGTTCACCGTCAACGGGGTCGCGAAGACGGTGGACCTGGCGCTCGCGAAGGATGTGCCGGACCCGGGGTTCGGGTGGCGCTTGGCGCATCCCGGGGGACTGGGGACCTAGTCCTCGCTCCCGACGGCCTGCGCTGACCGCGCGGGTGAGACTCGGGGTGAGGTCGTATCCCGTGGTCCCGGGCGCCCCGTGGCTTCGGGAGGTCGGGAGGTGGGATGACGTCGTGCGTCCCCTTACCGTGTTGAGGTTCCCCGACATCCGCTGAGGCCCCACATCACATGACGTCTGACACCCAGCCCCTCACGCGCGCCGAAGCCCGTGGGCGCCGCTCCTCCACCACGACGAGCGGTCCGGCGACTCCTCCCACGATCAAGCGACTCGACCTGCAGGGCCTGCGCGCTCTCGCGGTCGGGCTCGTCGTGCTCAATCACGCGTTCGAGTGGCCGGCGGGGGCTTCGTCGGCGTCGACATCTTCTTCGTCATCTCGGGCTTCCTGATGACGTCGCTGCTGTACCGGGAGTACGAGCGCTCGGGCACGATCCGCTTCCTCGCGTTCTACCGCCGCCGCATCCGCCGGCTGATCCCGGCCTCCGCGACCGTGATCGCGGTGACGGTCGCGGGAGCCTTCGCGCTGTTCGGCCCCGGACGGTTCCTCTCGACGGTGTGGGACGGCGTCGCGGCGCTCTTCTTCGTGTCCAACTGGCGGTTCGCGGCCGTGTCGACGGACTACTTCGCGCAGGGCGCGCAGACGTCGCCGCTGCAGCACTACTGGTCGCTCAGCCTGGAGGAGCAGTACTACCTGGTCTGGCCGGTCGCGGTCCTGGTGCTGGGGCTGCTCGCGGCGGGCCGACACCGTCCGCGGGTCCTGGCCGGCGCGCTGTGCGCCGTGATCACGGCAGGCCTCTTCCTGGTGGCCCTCCAGCTCACCCAGGCCGACAGCGCCACCGCGTACTTCATCACGCCGGCGCGGCTGTGGGAGCTCTCGGTGGGCTCCACGGTGGCTCTCTGCATGCCGCTGTTCGACCGCCTGCCTGCGGTGTGGCGGCCGGTGCTCATGCTGCTGTCGCTGGCGGGGATGCTGACCGCGTCGGTGATCACGCCATCGGGGGCTGGCTTCCCGGCGCCGGGGGCGCTCGTCGCCGTGGTGAGCGCGGCGGTGTTCATCGCCTTCCCGTGGCGGCCGCGACTCGCGTGGCTGAATCCGCTCGCCAACCCGGTCATGACGCACGTCGGCGATATCTCGTACTCGCTGTACCTGTGGCACTTCTCGGCGCTCATCCTCATCACGGAGGCGTTCCGGGGGCTGCCGGGGGAGAAGACGGCGATCCCGGCGGTCGTGTCGATCGTGGTCGCGTTCGGGTTGTCGGAGGTGACGTACCGGTTCGTGGAGGAGACGGTGCGGAAGTCGCGGTGGTTGGAGCCGCAGAAGAAGCGTCGCAGGACCCGCGGCTCGGCGTCCAAGGCCGTGGTGCTTGGAATCGCGGCGACAGCGACGGCCGCCGTTCTGGTACTTGCGTTCTTCGTCGATCGCCAGGCCAGGAACCCGGAAGTCACCGCTGAGAAGACGCCGCCGCCTACGCCAGGAAACGCGCTCGAACGTGGAGTCGACGGGAGCGAGCTCGACTCCTTGTCGTCAGCGATCGCGACCGCCCTGAAGGAGAAGAGCTGGCCAGCGCTCGACCCGAGCATGGACAGCGTGATCGCCGGCTACAAGCGGGATGAAGCGACGAATGCGTGCGCGAATCAGATCTTTCCCGGCTTGGAGGCTTGTACGTGGGGCGCCGGGGACGCGCCGCATTCGTTGGTGATCGTGGGCGATTCGACATCGGCCAGCTATGTTCCGCTGCTCCGAGCGCTTGCGGAAAGCTCGAACGGCCAGCTCAAGGTCAGCTCGCTCGGAATGTACGGGTGCCCCTTCGTCGAATTCGAGACAACCAACGGGGGCGAGTCCTTCAACAAGGCGTGCCCCGGTCGCAAAGAACAGGCGATCGAAACCATCGCTGCGATGAAGCCGGACATCGTCGTCGTCTCCAACACCTACATCCCGCTCACGAAGACCAGCGACGGCAAAACATTCACGCCGAAGGAGTACGCCGACGGAGTGCGCCCATTCCTCGTACGGATCGCACCGAACGTGGGCACGGTCCTGCTCTTGGCACCCCCACCCGCTGAGAAGGATGTGCGCGAGTGCTACTCACCTCGAACGGGGCCGGACGCGTGTGTGTCGACGGTGCCTTCACGATGGAAGTCAATGGGATCCGCCGAGTCCGCGCTCGCGACCGAGTTCGACGGAGCCTGGATCGACAGTCGGCCGCTCTTCTGCGTGTCGTCGCGGTGCCCCGCGTTCGCCGCGGGCATGCCGATCAAGTTCGATGACATCCATCTGACCGAGGAGTACTCACGGCACATCGCCCCGGCGTTCGTGGAGCTCCTTGCTCGGCAGCAGATCAGTGTCACTGGAGAAGCAGTCGCTAGGCCGCCCTCGTCGTGACGAGCGCGTGCGTCCCGCCCTTACCCCTCATCCACTTCGATCACGAACGGCCCCGCCTGCGGCCGTTTCGGCAGCACATGATCCCCCGACGACTGGTGCCGGACGCGTCGCAGCACCCACGGCACGAGGTACTCCCGCGCCCACGACAAGTCTTCCGCGCGGGCCTGCCGCCACGTCCGGGTCGGCAGCGGCTCGGGCGCCAGCGGCTGGAGGTCGTTGTCCACATTCAAGGCCGCCAGGACCATGCGCGCGACCGTGTGGTGGCCGAGCGGAGCCAGGTGGAGGCGGTCCGGCGCCCACATGCGGACGTCTTGGATCTCCGTCAGCGACCACTGGTCGGCCACGATCGCGTCGTACTTCGCCGCGACCGCGCGGACGTTCTCGTTGTAGATCGCGACCTTGCCGCGGATGCCGCGGAAGACGGGGAGAAGCCCACGTCCACTCCGGTGAAGACCACCACCGTGGCGCCGTCCGCGCTCAACCGGCCGACCGCCTCGTCGAGCAGCGCGGCGATCGCGTCCGGCTCGGTGCCGGGGCGGATGACGTCGTTGCCGCCGGCCGAGATGGTGATGAGGTCGGGGTGGAGGGCGACCGCCACGTCGACCTGCTCGTCCAGGATCTGCTTGATCAGCTTGCCGCGGACGGCCAGGTTCGCGTAGGCGAAGTCGTCCGTCTTGCTGCTCAGCACCTCCGCCACGCGGTCGGCCCAGCCGCGATGGCCGCCCGGGCTGCGCGGCTCCGGGTCGCCGATGCCCTCGGTGAACGAGTCGCCGAGCGCGACGTAGCGGGACCACGGATGCTGAGCTTCGACCATCCCACCATTCTGCATCGCGAACGCACCCGCCCACGATTGTCAGGCGGCTCCGGTAGATTCGATCCAAGTGGAGACGAACGCAGCACCCTCGCCCGATGAGCCCGGGATGAGCGCAGGCGTACCCGCGGACGCGGCAGAGCTGGAGCTTTCCGCCGGCGCCCGCGCGGGCAGCTTTGCCGCCGAGCACCTCTCCCCGTCGTTCCCCGAGCGTGCCGCCTGGGGCACCGCGGGCAAGCTTCGCGCCTGGCAGGCGGAGGCGCTCGACGCCTACTTCGTGAACGAGCCGCGCGACTTCCTCGCGGCCGCGACGCCCGGCGCAGGAAAGACCACGTTCGCGTTGCGCCTCGCGACCGAGCTGCTGTCGCGGCGCGTGATCGAGCGGGTCACCGTCGTGGCGCCCACCGAACACCTCAAGCGGCAGTGGGCGGAGGCCGCAGCCCGGGTCGGCCTCCACCTCGACCCCGACTTCCGCAACGCGGACGGCCGGTACGCCCGGCACTACAAGGGCGCGGCGGTCACCTACGCACAGGTGGCGATGCGGCCGAGCCTGCACAAGGACATCACCGAGTCGTACCGCACACTTGTCATCCTCGACGAGGTGCACCACGGCGGCGACGCGCTCTCCTGGGGCGACGGGATCCGGGACGCGTTCGAGCGTGCCACCCGGCGGCTGTCGCTGACCGGGACGCCGTTCCGGTCCGACACCGCGCCGATCCCGTTCGTGTCGTACTTGCCCGACCGGCAGGGCATCCGCACCTCGGTCACCGACTACAACTACGGGTACGGCCGCGCGCTCAGCGACGGCGTCGTGCGCCCGGTGATCTTCATGGTCTACGCCGGGCACATGCGCTGGCGCACCAAGACCGGCGACGAGATGGAGGCGCGGCTCGGCGAGGGCAACACCAAGGACATCACGTCGCAGGCCTGGCGCACGGCGCTCGACCCGCGCGGCGAGTGGATCCCGGCGGTGCTGAACGCAGCGGATCGCCGGCTCACGGAGGTGCGCAACTCCATCCCCGACGCCGGCGGCCTGGTGATCGCGACCGACCACTACGCGGCCCGCGCCTACGCCGACCTGCTGCAGCAGATCAGCGGGGAGCCCGTCACCGTCGTGCTGTCGGACGAGAAGGAGGCCAGCGATCGGATCGCCGACTTCGCCGCGGGCGAATCGCGGTGGATGGTCGCGGTCCGGATGGTGTCGGAGGGCGTCGATGTGCCGCGTCTGGCGGTCGGTGTGTACGCGACGAGTGCATCCACTCCGCTGTTCTTCGCGCAGGCGATCGGACGCTTCGTGCGGGCGCGGCGACGCGGCGAGACGGCGTCGGTGTTCCTGCCGAACGTCCCGACGCTGATGGCGCTGGCGAACGCGCTGGAGTTGGAGCGCGACCACGCGCTCGACCGGCCGTCGGCCGAGGGCGGCGAGGGCGACCTCTGGAACCCGGAGGACGCGCTGGTCGCGGAGGCCAACAAGGAGGGCCGGGCCTCGGAGGCGCTCACCGAGCAGTTCGCGTTCGAGGCGCTCGGATCGGAGGCGAACTTCGACCGCGTCGTGTACGACGGGCGCGAGTTCGGCGGGTTCGCGGTGCCGGGCACGGACGAAGAGCTCGACTTCATCGGCCTCCCCGGCATCCTGGAGCCCGACCAGGTGCACGACCTCCTGATGCAGCGCCAGCAGCGGCAGGCGCGGCGGCATTCGGCCCGGCCGGCCGCCGCGGACGGGCACCCGCCCGCGCCGCTGCACCGCACGCTCAAGGAGCAGCGGCAGCTGCTCAACAGCCTGGTCGGCCTCTACTCGAAGAACTCGGGGGAACCGCACGGCCTCATCCACGCCGAACTGCGTCGGGTCTGCGGGGGACCTGCGGTGGCGCAGGCGAGCGTGTCGCAGCTCCAGGCGCGCATCGAGTGGCTGCGCAAGCGGATCGGGCGGTAGCGGCGCGCGGCCGCCCCGTGCGTCAGATGACGCCGAGCGCCAGCATCGCGTCCGCCACCCGGACGAACCCCGCGACGTTCGCGCCCAGCACGTAGTCGCCGGGCGCGCCGTACTGCTCGGCGGTCTCCGCACAGCGGTCGTGGATGGCGGTCATGATCTCGTCGAGGCGCTTCTCGGCGTACGCGAACGTCCACGCGTCCCGCGACGCGTTCTGCTGCATCTCCAGGGCCGAGGTCGCCACACCGCCCGCGTTCGCCGCCTTGCCGGGAGCGAACAGCACGTCCGCCGCACGCAGCACGTGGACAGCCTCCGGCGTGCACGGCATGTTCGCACCCTCCACCACGGCGGCCACACCGTTGCCCGCGAGCGTCGCGGCGGCGGTCGCGTCCAGCTCGTTCTGCGTGGCGCACGGGATCGCGACATCGATCGGGGTCTCCGCCGCGAGCGCCCAGATGTCGCCGTTCGCGCGGAACTCAGCGGACGAACCCCGTCGGGCCGCGTACTCGGACAGGCGCGCCCGCTCCACTTCCTTGAGCTGCCGGAGCAGGTCGACGTCGATGCCGTCGCGGTCGTAGACGACGCCGGAGGAGTCCGAGCACGCCACGACGGTGCCGCCGAGCTGGTGCACCTTCTGGATGGCGTAGACCGCGACGTTGCCGGAGCCGGAGACGAGGACGCGCGCGCCGTCGAAGGAGCGGCCGCGGGTCGCCAGCATCCGCTGCGCGAACACGACGGCGCCGAACCCGGTCGCCTCGGTGCGGACCAGCGAGCCGCCCCAGCCGACGCCCTTGCCGGTCAGGACGCCCGACTCGTAGCGGTTCGTGATCCGCTTGTACTGGCCGAACAGGTAGCCGATCTCCCGGCCGCCCACGCCGATGTCGCCCGCCGGCACGTCCGTGTACTCGCCGAGGTGACGGTACAGCTCGGTCATGAACGACTGGCAGAACCGCATCACCTCGGCGTCGGAGCGGCCCTTGGGGTCGAAGTCGCTGCCGCCCTTGCCGCCGCCGATCGGGAGGCCGGTGAGCGCGTTCTTGAAGATCTGCTCGAAGCCGAGGAACTTCACCGTGCCGAGCGTGACGCTCGGGTGGAAGCGCAGGCCGCCCTTGTACGGACCGAGCGCGGAGTTGAACTCGACCCGGAAGCCCCGGTTCACACGGATGTTGCCCTCGTCGTCGGTCCACGGCACCCGGAAGATGAGCTGACGCTCCGGCTCGGTGATCCGCTCCAGTACGGCCGCCCGCGCGTAGTGCGGGTTGGCCTCGATGACCGGACCCAGCGAGCCGAGCACTTCGCGTGCCGCCTGATGGAATTCCGGCTCGCCGGCGTTGCGGCGGAGGACGTCGTCCAGGAGGGAGGAGAGCACGGGAGTCACACAAAAGCCTTTCTCGAACGTAAGATTTCTGAGTCTACTCTCATGAAACTCGTCGCCTACGCCGCTGTGGCGATCCTGTCCGGTGGTTCGATGGGTGGATGAGCACGGAGCGCGACGCCGAACACGGCATCATCGACCGCCGGGAACGGTTCCTGGAGATCCTCTTCCGCGTCACCCTGGTGCTGAAGGGCGCGGACGGCGTGCTCGAGCTGGTCGGCGGAGTCCTGCTGCTCTTCCTGACGCCGCAGCGGATGAACGCGGTCGTGGTCTTCCTCACGCAGCACGAGCTCGGCGAGGACCCGAACGACCCGGTCTCCAACTGGATCGTCCACTTCGGCCACACCCTCACGGGCTCGGAGACGTTGTTCGGCGCGGTCTACCTGCTGCTGCACGGCGTCGTGAAGGTCGTGCTCGTCTGGGCCGTGCTGAAGGAGCAGCTCTGGGCGTACCCGTGGATGATCGGCTTCCTCGCCGTGTTCATCGGCTGGCAGGGCTGGGAGCTGGCCAGGCACTTCTCCTGGGGGCTGCTCGCGCTGACCGCGTTCGACGTGCTGATCGTGGTGCTGACCGTGCACGAGTATCGCGTGCAGCGCCGGTTGCGGGACGCGAGGCGCGCGGAAACGGCCGAGCGCGCTGAGCCCGCCGCGGGTTAGGTTCGGCTGCGCTTGCTGGAAAAGGAACCGCGGGGTTCCTAGGCTGACCCTATGACCGCGGAGACTGTGAACGGAAACCACCCCGACGAGCCGCATCGCGAGGGGCTCTCGCAACGACTCAACTGGTTGAGGGCCGGCGTGCTCGGCGCCAATGACGGCATCGTGTCGGTCGCAGCGGTCGTCGTCGGTGTCGCGGGGGCGACCCCGTCCATCCCGGCCATCCTGACCGCCGGCCTCGCCGCCCTCGTCGGCGGCGCTATCTCGATGGCGCTCGGCGAGTACGTGTCGGTGAGCAGCCAGCGCGACAGCGAGCACGCGCTCATCGCCAAGGAGAAGCGTGAGCTGGCGGAGATGCCGGAGGAGGAGCTCGCCGAGCTGACCGGCCTGTACGAGGCGAAGGGGCTGAAGCCGGAGACGGCGCGGAAGGTGGCGATCGAGCTCACCGAGCACGACGCCTTGGCAGCGCACCTCTCCGCAGAGCTGGGCATCGACCAGGACGATGTGGTCAGCCCGTGGCACGCCGCGATCGCTTCGGCGATCGCGTTCACGATCGGCGGCATCCTCCCGCTGCTGACCATCCTGACGCCCACGGCCATCCGCATCCCGCTGACCTTCGTGGTCGTGCTGATCGCGCTTGCGGCCACCGGCTACGTCGCGGCGTGGATCGGAGGCGCCTCGCGCGGCAAGGCGATGATCCGCGTGGTCATCGGCGGCGCGCTGGCGCTGGCGGCGACCTTCGCGATCGGCGCGCTGCTCGGCACGAAGATCGGCTGAGCCGCGGCGGCGGGAAGGGAAGGGGGAGGGATGAAGGAGAAGCAGGAGATCGTCCGGGACTGGCTGCCCCGCTACACGGGGACGCCGCTGGAGGAGTTCGGCGAGCACATCCTGCTCACCAACTTCGGCGACTACGTCTACCGGTTCGCGGAGTGGTACGGCGCCGAGGTACGCGGCACCGACCGGTCGATGCCGAACGCGACCGCCGATGGCATCACGATGATCAACTTCGGGATGGGCAGCCCCAACGCGGCGACGATCATGGACCTGCTGAGCGCGGTGAGCCCGAAGGCGGCGCTCTTCCTCGGCAAGTGCGGCGGTGTCAAGAAGAAGAACCAGCTCGGCGACCTGGTGCTCCCCATCGCGGCGATCCGCGGCGAGGGCACGTCGAACGACTACCTGCCGCCCGAAGTCCCCGCGCTCCCGGCGTTCCAGCTCCAGCGCGGTGTGTCGACCACCATCCGCGACTTCGGGCACGACTACTGGACGGGCACCGTCTACACCACGAACCGGCGCGTGTGGGAGCACGACGACACCTTCAAGACGTACCTGCGGCAGACCCGCTGCATGGCGGTGGACATGGAGACCGCGACGATCTTCGCGGCCGGGTTCGCCAACCACATCCCGGTCGGCGCGCTGTTGCTGGTGTCCGATCAGCCGATGGTTCCGGAGGGCGTCAAGACCGCCGAGAGCGACCGCAGCGTCACCGCGCAGTTCGTGGAGCGGCACATCCGCATCGGGGTGGAGTCGCTGCGGCTGGTGCGGAGGAACGGCCGCAGCGTCAGGCACCTGCGGTTCGAGGACGCCTGACGCTCTCCGTCGACGTCAGTGGCCGGTCAGCGGGGCCATCGCGCGGGCGATGAGGGAGCGGCGCCCGGTGGCGCGTTCCTCGAGGTCGGCGCCCTCCATAGCGACGAGCCCGGCGTTGGCCCCCAGGAACCGGAGCGGCTCCGGCTCCCAGCGCGGCGAGCGGTGGCCGACCCAGGGCAGGGCGGTGAGGTCGGTGCGCTTGTCCGCGATCAGGTCGGCCAGCGTTCGGCCGGCGAGGTTCGTCGTGCTCAGCCCGTCGCCGACGTAGCCGCCGGCCCAGGCCTCGCGAGCGCCTCGGTCGATCCCGACGGCCGCGTGCCAGTCGCGCGGCACGCCGAGCGGGCCGCCCCAGTGGTGCGTGATCCGCACGCCGGCGACCGCCGGGAACAGCTCGCCGAGCGTCCGGACGAGGTGGTGGCGCACGCGCGGAGAGCGGTCGTAGGAGGTGCGGATGGCGCTGCCCAGGTGGTAGCGCGCACCGCGGCCGCCGAACGCGATCCGGTTGTCGGCTGTGCGCTGGCCGTAGACGATCAGGTGGCGGAAGTCGGCGAAGGTCTGGCCGTGCTGGATGCCGATGCGTTCCCACACCGAGTCAGGCAGCGGCTCGGTCGCGATCATCAGCGAGTAGAGGGGAGGACGCTCCGGCCGACCTGGGGGAGCTGCGAGCCGTAGCCTTCGGTGGCGTTCACGACCGTGCCCGCCGTCACTGTCCGCTCGACGTCGCCGACGCGCACGCGCACGACGCCGTCCGCCCAGCCGACGACCTCCGTCCCTTCGGCGATGGTGGCCCCGCGCCGCTCGACGGCTCGGGCGAGGCCGCGGACGAGCTTGGCGGGGTGGACGCGTGCGCAGGCGGGCGTGACCGTCGCAGCGATGGCGTCCGGGACCCCGTAGCGCGTGCGGACCGTCTCGGTCCCGGCGAGGGACACCTGGTCGACGCCGAACTCCTCCGACTCCGCGAACTCGGCCCGCGCCGACGCGAGCTGCACCCGGTCGCGGGCGAACGTCACCGTCCCGCCGCGGACGTAGTCGCAGTCGATGTCTTCGGCGGCGGCGACCCGGCCGACCTCGTCCACCGTGTCGACCATGGCCTGCCGCTGGGCGATCGCGGCGTCGCGGCCGTAGCGGGCGGCGAGCGCGGAGGCCGACCACGGGAACAGCGCCGAGCACCAGCCGCCGTTGCGGCCGGACGCGCCGAAGCCGGCGACCTCCCGCTCCAGCAGCAGGATCCGCAGGCCGGGGTCGAGCTCCTGGAGGTAGTAGGCGGTCCAGAGCCCGGTGAGGCCGGCGCCGACGATGGCCACGTCGACGGTGGCGTCGTCGGCCAGCCCGGGGCGGTGCCGGAAGCCGTCCTCGGCCTCGGCGATCGAGTCGAACCAGAAGCCGACACTGCGGTAGTCCACGTCACTCCTCAACATCCACGGCGAAAACTGCGGGAAAAAGCGAACGAGTCCGCGCCCCGCCGTGATGGTGCGGTGCGCGGACTCGTTCGGTGGTGCGTTCCTTAGAGGTGGTTGCTCGCCTCGGTGAGCACCGACTCCAGGATCTGTCGGATCTCCACGAACTCGTCCGGGCCGATGGTGAGCGGCGGGGCGAGCTGGACGACGGGGTCGCCACGGTCGTCGGCGCGGCAGTACAGACCGGCGTCGTACAGCGCCTTCGAGAGGAAGCCGCGCAGCAGGCGCTCCGACTCGTCGTCGTCGAAGGTCTCCTTGGTCGCCTTGTCCTTCACCAGCTCGATGCCGAAGAAGTAGCCGTCGCCGCGGACGTCGCCCACGATCGGGAGGTCGAGCAGCTTCTCCAGCTCGGCGCGGAACAGCGGCGAGTTCTCGCGGACCCGCTCGTTGAGCCGCTCCTCCTCGAAGATGTCCAGGTTCGCCAGCGCGACGGCCGAGGACACCGGGTGGCCGCCGAACGTGTAGCCGTGGTAGAACGACGTGTTGCCGTGCTTGAAGGGCTCGTAGATCCGGTCGCTGATGATCGTCGCGCCGATGGGGGAGTACCCGGAGGTCATGCCCTTGGCGCAGGTGATCATGTCGGGCACGTAGCCGTACTGGTCGCAGGCGAACATGTGGCCGATGCGACCGAAGGCGCAGATGACCTCGTCGCTGACCATCAGCACGTCGTACTTGTCGCAGATCTCGCGCACCCGCTGGAAGTAGCCGGGAGGCGGCGGGAAGCAGCCGCCGGAGTTCTGCACCGGCTCGAGGAAGATCGCGGCGACCGTCTCCGGACCCTCGAACTGGATCATCTCCTCGATGCGGTTCGCGGCCCAGACGCCGAAGGCCTCGATGTCGTCGGTCGGTGCGCCCATCTCGCCCGCGCGGTAGAAGTTGGTGTTCGGGACGCGGAACCCGCCCGGGGTCAGCGGCTCGAACATCTCCTTCATAGCGGGGATGCCGGTGATGGCCAGCGCGCCCTGCGGGGTGCCGTGGTAGGCGACGGCGCGGGAGAGCACCTTGTGCTTGGTCGGGCGCCCCTGCAGCTTCCAGTAGTACTTGGCCAGCTTGAAGGCCGTCTCGACGGCCTCGCCGCCGCCGGTGGAGAAGAAGACGCGGTTGAGGTCGCCGGGCGCGTAGTGCGCGAGGCGGTCCGCGAGCTCGATCGCGTTCGGGTGGGCGTACGACCAGATCGGGAAGAAGGCGAGCTGCTCGGCCTGCTTCGCGGCCACTTCGGCGAGGCGCTTGCGGCCGTGCCCGGCGTTCACGACGAACAGGCCGGAGAGGCCGTCGATGTAGCGCTTGCCGTGGTCGTCCCAGATGTGGTGGCCCTGGCCGCGCGTGATGATGGGGACGCCGTGGCCCTCCTCCATCACCGACTGGCGTGCGAAGTGCATCCAGAGGTGGTCGCGTGCCTTCGCCTGCAGGTCTGCCTCATCGGGTGTGATGGGCTCGCCGAACGTTTCAACGGTTGTCGTCATGGTTATCGCGTTCCCCAGTTGTAGAACTGTTTGTGGAGTTTGAGGTACACGAACGTCTCGGTGGAGAGGACCCCCTCGAGCGTCCGGATCTCGGAGTTGAGCATCGTGATGAGGTCGAGGTCGTTCTCGCACACGACCTCCGCGAGGATGTCGTACGTGCCCGCGGTGAGGACCACGTAGTCCACGGCCGGCATGGCGGCGAGCTTGTCCGCGATCACCAGGGTGTCGCCGGTGACGCGCACGCCGATCATCGCCTGGCGGTAGAACCCGAGCTGCATGGGATCGGTCACCGCCACGATCTGCATCACACCCGACTCGGTCAGCTTCTGCACACGCTGGCGCACAGCCGCTTCGCTGAGACCGACGGCCTTGCCGATCTCCGCATAGGACTTGCGGCCGTCCACCTGCAATTGCTCGATGATCGCCTTGGAGACGTCGTCGATGGTCGCAGCCTTCGTGCCGTTCGTTGCCCGAGGGGTACTCATGGAGCGATTCTGTCAGTGGCGAGGCGGTCTAGCAAGCGAATCCGCACATTCCTGCCCGATTGACCGACGAAATCAGTAGACTCCCGGCCATGAGTTCACCGCTGAGCGCCACAACCACACCCGAACTGCAGAATTTCGTCGCCGGAGCGCGCACCACCGCGCGCGGGAGCGACAGCATCTCCCTGATCGATCCGGCGACCGAGGACGTCTACGCCACCGCGCCCGTCTCGACGGCGGAGGACGTCGCGGACGCCTACCGCGCGGCGGAGGCCGCTTTCGAGGTGTGGGGAAACACGACTCCCGGCGAGCGCCAGCTCGCGCTGTTCCGCATCGCAGACGCGATGGAGGCGCGCGCCGAGGAGTTCGCCGACGCCGAGTCGCAGGACACCGGCAAGCCGCGCGGCACCCTGGTGGAGGACGAGATCCTGCTGTCCGTCGACCAGATCCGCTTCTTCGCCGGAGCCGCCCGCAACCTGGAGGGCCGCTCGGCCGGCGAGTACCTGAAGGATCACACGTCGATGATCCGCCGCGAGCCGATCGGTGTCGTCGGCCAGGTGACGCCGTGGAACTACCCGCTCAACATGGCGGTCTGGAAGTTCGCGCCGGCGCTGGCCGCCGGCAACACCACCGTGCTCAAGCCGTCCGACACCACGCCGCTGTCGACGCTGCTGCTGGCGGAGGTCGCCAGCGAGTTCCTGCCTGCCGGCGTGCTCAACGTGGTCCTCGGCGACCGCAGCACCGGTGCGGCGATGATCGACCACCCGACCCCGCAGCTCGTGTCGATCACCGGCTCGGTGCGGGCAGGCATGGAGGTCGCGCGCGCGGCCTCCTACGACCTCAAGCGCGTGCACCTCGAGCTCGGCGGCAAGGCGCCGGTGATCGTGTTCGACGACGCCGACATCGAGAAGGCGGTCGAGGGGATCGTGGCGGCCGGCTACTTCAACGCCGGCCAGGACTGCACCGCCGCGACGCGCTTGCTGGTGCAGGAGGGCGTGCACGACGAGTTCGTCGCCGCGCTCGCCCAGTACGCCCGCGACAACGCCCGCACCGGTGCGCCGCGCGAGGACGGCATCCTCTACGGTCCGCTCAACAACGCGAACCAGCTCGCCCAGGTGGGCGGCTTCGTCGAGCGGTTGCCCGACCACGCGAACATCGAGCTCGGCGGCCGCCGCCAGGGCGACCGCGGCTACTTCTGGGAGGCCACGATCGTCTCGGGCCTGCGCCAGGACGACGACGCGGTGCAGAACGAGATCTTCGGGCCGGTCCAGACCGTGCAGAAGTTCACCGTCGAGGCGGCGGCGCTGCGCTGGGCGAACGGCGTCCGCTACGGCCTGGCCTCCTCGGTGTGGACGAAGGACCACGGCCGGGCGATGCGCTTCGCGAAGGGCCTCGACTTCGGCTGCGTGTGGATCAACACGCACATCCCGATCGTGGCCGAGATGCCGCACGGCGGGTTCAAGCACTCCGGCTACGGGAAGGACCTGTCGATGTACGGGTTCGAGGACTACACGCGCATCAAGCACGTGATGTCGTACATCGGGGAGTGACCCAGGGGGCGACACGCCGTCCGCGCTCAAACATCCAGTTCTATAGGTATTCGGCCCGCCCTCCGCTACGCTGCCTCCACACACATCGTCGTGTGCGGCTGACCCGGAAGGCATTCGATGTCTGCAGAACCCTCGTCCTCGGCCCATCTCGGAGACGGCGAGCACCTCGCCGTCCTCGGGTACGAGGACTCCTTCAACCGGTCCATGACCCTCTGGGCCAACTTCGCTCTCGGCTTCACGTACCTCTCGCCGCTCGTCGGCGTCTACTCGCTGTTCGCCGTCGCGATGGCGACGGGTGGGCCGCCCTCCATCTGGTGGATCCTGATCGTCGGCGCCGGCCAGTTCCTGGTCTCGCTCGTGTTCGGGGAGGTGGTCTCGCAGTACCCCATCCACGGCGGCATCTACCCGTGGGCGCGGCGGCTGTGGGGCCGGCGGTACGCCTGGATGGCGGCCTGGATCTACATCTGGGCGATGATCGTCACCATCACCGCGGTGGCGTCGTACGGCAGCGGCTTCCTGGCCAGCCTGTTCGGCCTCCCCGCCACCAAGGAGGTCACCTTCGGGCTGACCGTGCTGCTGCTGGTGGTGGCGCTCGCGCTGAACTTCACCGGGACGAAGACGCTGGCGACGGTCGCCCGCATCGGGCTGTCGGCGGAACTGATCGGCGTGATCGCGGTCGGCCTCTACCTGCTGATCTTCCAGCGGAAGCACCCGTTCTCGGTGTTCTTCGACACGATGGGCGTGCAGGGCCACGGGTCGTATCTGATGGCGTTCCTCGGCGCGGCGCTGGCCGGGCTGTTCCTGTTCTACGGCTTCGAGGCGTGCGGCGACGTCGCCGAGGAGGTCGCGAACCCCGCCCGCCGCATCCCGCTCGCCATGATGATGACGATCCTGGTCGGCGGCGTGTCCGCGCTGTTCGCCTTCGGCGGCTACATCCTGGCGGCGCCGGACCTGGCGAAGATCGTGGCGGGCAAGGATGTCGACCCGATCCCGGAGATCCTCCAGTCCGCCCTCGGCGACGTCGGCGCGAAGATCTTCCTGGTCGTCGCGGTCACCGCGTTCCTGTCCTGCGTGCTCAGCCTGCAGGCGGCGGCGAGCCGGCTGCTGTTCTCGTTCGCGCGCGACGGGATGATCCCGGCCCACCGCTGGCTGTCGCGGGTGTCGCCGCGCACCAAAGTGCCGGTGAACGCGCTGATCGTGGCGTGCAGCATCCCGGTGGTGATCAGCCTGATCGTGTACCTCGGCCCGGACGGGCTCATCACGCAGGTGACCGCGTTCGCGGTGCTCGGCATCTATGTCGCGTTCCAGTCCGTGGTACTCGCGTCGCTGCGGCAACGGGTGAAGGGGTGGCGTCCCGCCGGACCGTTCTCGCTGGGGCGTGCCGGGCTCGTCGTCAACATCGCTGCGCTGGCGTACGGGATCTTCGCGATGGTGCTGCTGGCGTGGCCGACGAGCACGGGCAACTGGTTCAACGACTGGATCGTGCTGATCGGCCTCGGGATCGTCGCCGGCGCTGGGCTGCTGTACCTGTTCGTCGCGCGCCCGGACCGCGCCTCCGACGCGCCTGCCGGCGACGCCATCCGCATGGCCGAGCTGCTTCGCGCGCGCCGCACCGCGCCGGCGGCCACCGAATAGCCCCGTCGCACGCCATCGCTTCCTCACTTCCTACCGCGACACGCCGTCGACGAGCGGGAGAAAGTGAGGAAGCGATGGCTGCGTGGGTTAGGACTCGCGGCGGGGGATGGCGAGCGGGTTGCCGTCGCGGAGTTCGGGGGGCAGGACGTCCTGCGGGGCGTCCTGGTAGGCGATCGGCGTCAGCCAGCGGCGGATCGCCGTCGCGCCGACCGAGGTGTGGATGCTCGCCGTGGTCGCGGGCCACGAACCGCCGTGGTGCTGCGCCCAGCCGATCGCGACGCCGGTCGGCCAGCCGTCGAACAGGAGGCGCCCGGCGATCGGAGCCAGCGCGGCGGCGAGGGCGGTGACGTCCTCGTCCGCGCCGCGGTGGATGGTGGCGGTGAGCGACGGACGCAGTGCGGCGAGCACGGCGCCCAGCTCGTCGTCGCGGTAGGAGACCAGGACGGTGACCGGGCCGAAGTGCTCGTCGAGGAACGCGTCCGGAGCGGCGAGGAAGGCGGCGGCGCCCACGAGCGCGACGGCGGGCGTCGAGGTCTCGGCGGTGTCCGGGCCGAGCAGTACGGTCACGTGGTCGTCCGCCCCGAACCGCTCGATCGCCGACGCGTAGGCGGCGCTCATCCCGTCCGTCAACTGCCGCGACACCGGCGCGGCGCCGAGCGCAGCGCTCACTGCCTCGTCCACGCCTTCGCCGGACGGCACGAGCACCAGGCCGGGCTTGGTGCAGTACTGCCCGGCGTCGCGGGTGAAGGAGGCGACGAGCCCGGCGCCG
Organism: Leifsonia sp. L25; assembly: GCF_050632895.1. Next base: position 100,962 of record NZ_JBODRZ010000001.1, read on the forward strand.
ATGCCCGCCGCGCGCTCCCGAGCGGCGGCACGTGTGACGACGACGGGATTGATGCTTCCGAGCTCTCCGTAGAACGGGATCGGATCGGGGCGGGAGGCCGCGAGGTCGAAGAGCGCGCGCCCGCCGCGCTCCGAGCCGGTGAACCCGGCCGCCCGGACTGCGGGGTGCTGCACGAGCGCCACGCCGGTATCCATCCCCTCGACCAGGGCGAACCAGCCCGCCGGCAGGACCGACAGGGCCAGGTCGGCGGTGCGCCGGGACAGCCGCGGGTGTCCGGGATGCCCCTTCACGATCACCGGGCAGCCGGCGGCGAGCGCCGACGCGGTGTCGTTCCCGAGCACCGAGAACGCGAACGGGAAGTTGGACGATGTGTAGACCGCCACCGGCCCGACCGGCCGCAGCATCCGGCGCAGGTCTGGCCGGGGCGGGACGAGCGAGGGGTCGGGGGAGTCGACCGCCGCCTCCAGGTAGCCGCCCTCGCGCGCCACGCCCGCGAAGAAGCGGAGCTGCGCGGCGGTGCGGGTGACCTCGCCGTCGAGGCGGACGCCGGAGAGGTGGGTCTCCTCGGCGGCGAGGGCGACGAGTGCCGCCCGATCGGCCTCGAGCGCGTCGGCGAGGTCGTCGAGCCAGGCCGCGCGCTCCTCGCGGGTGGTGGGGAGCAGAGCCACGTCCGCGGCTGCCGCGGCAGCAGCGCTGAGGTCGCCCATCAGAACGCCCCCAGCCCGGTCAGTGCCCGTCCGAGCACGAGCGTGTGGATCTCGTCCGTGCCCTCGTAGGTGCGCACCGACTCCAGGTTGGCCATGTGCCGCATCACCGGGAACGCATTGGTGATGCCGTCGCCGCCCAGGATCGTGCGGGCCTCACGCGCGATGGCCAGCGCCTCCCGCACGCTGTTCAGCTTGCCGACACTGATCTGCGTCGGGGTCAGCCGGCCGGCTTCCTTCAGCCTGCCGAGGTGCAGGGCGAGCAGGATCCCCTTCTCGTACTCGACCAGCATGTCGGCGAGCTTCTGCTGGATGAGCTGCGTCGCGCCGATCGGCCGGCCGAACACCTCCCGGGTCGTCGCGCGCTCGATGGACACCTCCAGGCAGGCGCGCGCGGCGCCCATCGCGCCCCACACGATCCCGTAGCGGGCCTCGTTGAGGCAGGAGAACGGTCCCGACAGCCCGCGGGCGCCCGGCAGCATCGCCGAGGCGGGGACGCGCACCCCCTCGAGCACGATGTCGCACTGCACCGACGCGCGCATGGAGAGCTTGCCGTCGATCGCCGTCGCAGCGAATCCGGGAGTGGAGGTCGGCACCACGAAGCCGCGCACGCCGTCCTCGGTCGCCGCCCACACCACCGCCACGTCGGCGAGCGCCGCCAGGCCGATCCAGCGCTTGGCGCCGTCGAGCACCCAGTCGTCGCCGTCCCGGCGCGCCGTGGTCGTCATCGCGGCGGGGTCGCTGCCGCCGTGCGGCTCGGTGAGGGCGAAGCAGCCGATGCGCTCGCCGCGGGCCATCGGCGGCAGCCATTCGGCCTTCTGCTCGTCGGAGCCGAATTTCGAGATGGCGCTCATCGCGAGCGAGCCCTGCACCGAGACGAAGGTGCGCCAGCCGCTGTCCGCGGCCTCCAGCTCGTGGCAGACCAGCCCGTAGGCGACCGCGCCCGCTCCCGCGCAGCCGGGGTCCTTCAGGTGCATGCCGAGGAATCCGAGCCCGCCGAGCTCCGCGACGAACTCGCGGCGGAAGTGCTTGTCCTCGAAGTCCTGCTCGATGACGGGCGCGATGCGCTCGACGGCGAAGCGGCGGGCGGAGTCGCGCCAGCGCCGTTCGTCGTCGGTCAGCAGGTGGTCGATGCTGAAGGCCTCGTCCAGTGCGGAGGCGGCGGATCCGGGCGGCTGCGTGGTCATCGGGTGGTCCTTTCGGTGGACGGGCGGACGGCGTCCAGCCACAGGGGTTCGTGCCCGCGGGGTTGGTCGGCGCCGAGCAGTGGCGGCGGGGTGCGGTGCACGGCGGGTGACGTGCTCAGGTGGATGGGGGTGGCCGGTTGGCGCGAGACGCGGCCGGTCGACGGGTCGGCGGTGGTCGTCACCGGGTCGAGCCCGAGGGACTCCGCGAACGCGAACGCCTCGCCCACGCTGTTGACGAGTCCGGCCGGGACGCGCGCCGCGCCGAATGCCGCCACCCATTCGGCGGCGGGGCGCCCGGCGAGCGCGGGCTCCAGCACCGCCCGCAACGCGACGCGGTGGTGCACGCGCTCCTCGTTGGTGGAGAACCGGGCGTCGGCGGCGAGGTCGGGGAGGCCCAGGACGGCGGCGAACGCGGCGAACTGCCGGTCGTTGCCCACCGCGACCACGAGCTCCCGGTCGGCCGCCCGGAACAGCTCGTACGGCGCGATGCTCGGGTGCGCGTTGCCGAGCCGGCCGGGGGAGCGGCCGGTGGCGAGCGTGCTCGACGCCTGGTTGGTGAGGGCGGCGAGCAGCGAGCCGAGCAGGTCGACGTCCACGCGGGAGCCGAGGCCGGTGCGGTCGCGCTCGCGCAGGGCGAGCAGGATCCCGGCGACCGCGTTCTGACCGGTGAGCACGTCCACGAGCGCGACGCCGACCTTGCTGGGCTCGCCGTCCGGCGCCCCCGTGATGCTCATCAGGCCGCCGACCGCCTGCACGAGGAGGTCGTAGCCCGGCAGGCCCGCGCCCTCCGCCCTCCCGAAGCCGGTGATCGAGCAGTAGACCAGGCGGGGGTTGGCGGGGCGGAGGCTGTACTCGTCGAGCCCGAACCGCTCCATCACCCCCGGGCGGAAGTTCTCCACGACGACGTCGGCGGTCTCGGCGAGGCTGTGCGCGGCGGCGAGGCCCTCCGGGGTGGCGAGGTCGCACACCACCGAGCGTTTGTTGCGGTTGACCGCGCCGAAGTACGTGGACTCGCCTGCGTCGTCCACGGGCGGCCGCCACGACCGGGTGTCGTCGCCGGCGGGGCTCTCGATCTTGACCACGTCCGCGCCGAAGTCGGCGAGCGTCATCGTCGCGTAGGGGCCGGCGAGGACCCGGGAGAAGTCGGCGACGCGCAGGCCGGAGAGGATGCCGTCGGCCATGCTCGCTCCTTCGCTCGGACGGCCGCTCACTCGGGTCGTCGTAATTCATCCTATAGCGAATGATTGGATCGGGTTATCGTGGGAGGCGTGACCACCTCTACGCGCGATGCTGCCGCAACGACCCGGCCGGCGCCAGGGGCGCGGGACGCGGTCTTCGCGCAGCTCTCCGACGCCGGCAGGGCCGAGCAGGTGGCCAGGCGCCTCGCGGACGCGATCGTCCTGGGCGTGCTCGCACAGGGGAGCGGCTGCCCAGCGAGGCTGAACTCGCCCGCCGGTTCGGCGTCGCGCTGGTGACGGCGCGCGAGGGCCTGGGGATGCTGCGCGAGGCGGGGCTGGTCGAGACCCGGCGCGGACGCGACGGCGGCTCCTTCGTCGTCCACCCCGGCGACGGCGACGAGGCGCTGCTCGCGACCCGGCTCCGCGGCCTCTCGCAGGTCGAGCTGAGCGACCTCGCGGTCTACGTGACTGCGATCGCGGCGGGCTGCGCGGACCGCGCCGCCGAACGCTCGACCGCCGCCGACGACGCGCGGCTCGCGGCCTGGCTGGACGCCGCCGACTTCACCGGTCCGGCCTCCGCACGCCGCAATGCCGGCGGCTTCCTGCTGGAGCTCGCCGTGCTCAGCCAGTCGACCCGGCTGGTGCGCGAGCAGATCCGGCTGCAGGCAGAATTCGGCCCGCTGCTCTGGCTCGGGATGCGCGATGCGGAACTGCGCGCCGGAACCGCCGACTCCGCCCGTGTGATCGCGGACGCCGTCGCTGCGGGGGACGGCGGCACGGCCCGCGCCGAGGTCAGCGCGCTGCTGGCGCGCGTCGCACGGTGGCTGCTGTCCGCGAAGGCCCGGATCGAGACGGGAGGGACGATCGATGGCTGACGTCGTCGGGACAGAGACCGGCGCGGGCGTCGCGGCTGCGGCCGAGCGCGTGAGCGCGCTGTTCGCGCGTATCCAGGAATCCCTCGCCGGCTGGCGCGACGCCCTCCGGGGCGAGGAGGGCGCCGACGCGGTCACGGCGCCCGCGGCGATCGACGCCACCGTCGGCGCGCTCGTCATCCCGCTGCTGCGCGAGGACGACCCGCTGCTGGTCGGCGCCGGGTTCATCGCCGCCCCGGAGTTCACCGGCGGCGATGACCTGCACTTCTCCTGGTGGCTCGGCCCGCTGGAGGAGAACCCGGTGTTCGGCTCCACCACCGAGCCGAGCCGGCTCGACCTGGCCTCCCGGTCGTACTCCGACTATCTGCGCGACTTCCGCTCGCTGGAGTGGTACAGCATCCCGCAGTCGACGCACCGCACGCACATCACCGGCCCGTACGTCGACCATCTGTGCGCGTGCGACTACATCGTCACGGTCACCTCGCCTGTCGAGCGGGACGGCCGGATGATCGGCGTCGTGGGCGTCGACGTGTACGTCAAGCGGCTGGAGCGCGAGCTTCTGCCCGCGATGCTCGCCGCGGGCCGCCCGGTCGTGCTGGTCAACGAGGCCGGCCGCGCGATGGTCTCCACCGACCCTGCGGTGCTGGTCGGCGACGTGGTCGACGCGGGCGAGGGCGCCGTGCGCTGCGCCGGCACCCCGTTCCGCCTGGTCTAACATCGGTACGACACGATACGTCCTGCATCGGGGAGCAGCCCCGGTCCATCGTCGACCAGGAGGAACCGCGGTGACTCCCGGCTTCACCCGCTACGCCCCGACCGCCGGCCCGTCGCGCTGGCTGCTGATCGCCGGCCGCCGCTTCGTCGCCTGCGTGGAGAGCACGGTCGCCGACAGCATCGTGGACGCGGTGTGGTGGCTGGCGGAGTCCGACCTCGCCACGATCGAGTCGGTCGTCGGCGCGTTCCCGCTCGCCGCCCCGGACAGCGTCCGCTCGTTCGCGGTGGCCGAACTCGGCGAGCCGAACGACGCGGGCGAGATCGTCGTCACCGCCGTTGTGCGCGGCTCGGCCGCCCTCGACGTCTACTCGGTCGGCGGCGCCAGGCGCTTCGGGTCGGGCGGCGTGCAGCCCTGGGTGCTGGCCGAGTTCCGCAGCGTCACCGGGCTCGCGGTCGGCGGCGACGACCTCCCCACCGGGCCGGCCGCCAGGCTGTCGATCGGCTCCCTGCCGCTCGGCCTCGGCGTGGTGGACGGCGAGCTGCTGACCTGGTCGAGCACCCCGCTGGAGCGCGTCGAGCGCACTGCCGGCCGGGGGCGGAGCCGGCGGAGGACACCGGCGCCCGGGAGTCCGGGGCCGACTCCGAGCTCGACGAGACCATCATCCGCGCGCGCAACCGCAGCTCCAGCCTGTTCTCGCACGCCGACGGGCCGGACGTCCCGGCGACAGCCGGGCTCGCCGAGTCGCCGGAGGCGGCCCCCGTCGTGCAGCCCGTCCGCGCAGCCCACGAGCTGCCCGGCGCGATCGACATCGAGGAGCCCGGCGCCGCGACCCAGCGGCCGGACCTGCGCGACACGCCCGGAGTCGGCCGGCCGCCGGTTCCCGCCGCGGTCCCGACACCGGCCGGCGGCACGGAGATCCTTCCGCCGCCGCAGCGCTTCGCCGTCCGGGTCGTCCCGGGGGACATCATGGAACTGGATGCGCCGATCGTGATCGGCCGCAGACCCGCGCTGCAGCGGGTGGAGTCGGGCGTCGCGCCGCGCCTCGTCGCGGTGCAGTCGCCCGAACAGGAGGTGTCCTCCACGCACGTGCGCATCGAGCAGTCGGGGGACGCCGTGGTCGTCACCGACCTGCGCTCGACGAACGGCACCGTCGTGCACCGGCCGGGCCGCACCGCCGACCGCCTGCGCCCGGGGAGTCCACGGTCGTCCTCCCCGGAACGGTTGTGGAGATCGGCGACGGTAATATCATCGAGATCACCGCCGTCCCGGCCGGCGGCACCACGGGGACCCCGCGGCCGCTGCCGGAAGCGGACCGTCGAGAAGAAGGACGCGAGTGACCCAGATCGGTCGCACCAACCGGCGCCACACCGTGGTCGTGCCGGGCGGCGCAGACGCGCGCATCAGCCTGTCCTGGGCGGCGCTGTCCGATACCGGCTACCGCCGCAGCGTCAACGAGGACAGCCTCCTGGCGCGCTCACCGATCTTCGCGGTCGCCGACGGCATGGGGGCCACACCGCCGGCGACTTCGCCAGCACCGCGGTGGTGACCCGGCTGGCCGAGAAGTTGCGCGTCGACTTCGTCACGGAGGGCGCGCTGACCGAGGCGCTGCGCGACGCCGTGGACGACATGGGCCGCGGCGTGGGCCAGACGGACCTCGGCACCGGCACCACCGTGACGGGCATCGCGCTCACGCTGTCGGACGGTTCGCCGTACTGGCTCGTCTTCAACATCGGCGACTCGCGCGTCTACAGCTTCCGCGACGGCACGCTGGAGCAGCTCACCGTCGACCACTCCATCGTGCAGGAGCTGCTCGATGCCGGGGCGATCACGCCGGCGGAGGCGGAGGTCCACCCGCACAGCAACGTGATAACGCGCGCGGTCGGGTTCAACGAGGACCCGGTGCCCGACTACTTCCTGTTCCCGATCGTGGCGGGGTCCCGCCTTCTGGTCTGCTCGGACGGGCTCACCAAGGAGCTCACCGAGCACGGCATCCGCTACTACCTCGGCGAGGGCGCCTCCCCGCTGGACGCCGCGCAGCAGCTCATGGACGCCGCGCTCGGCAACGGCGGCCGCGACAACGTGACCGTGGTCGTGGTCGACGTGCTGGCGACTCCGGAGAGCGGCTCGCACCGCGAGGGGTTCCCGCGCAGGGCGGCCCGACGCCACTGAACCGCGGCACGCGGGCACTGACGAACGGCCCCTCCACGGGGGACAATTCTCACCGATTTGGCCCCCGAGTTGGGGGTAAACGAGATGCCCCCAGTGCGGGTCCGAGCCCCCTGAGGCGCTGCGGCGGCTGCCTACAATTGATGAACGCCTTCGCCCTCGCGAACGCGAACGGCCGATGACGGGAGGAGCTGCTTGGCTCGGCGCTTGCCTTCACAGCCGCCGAACCTCCCTGGCTTCTCGTACGTCAGGGTGCTCGGTTCGGGCGGCTTCGCCGACGTGTTCCTCTATGAGCAGAACATGCCGCGCAGGCAGGTCGCGGTCAAGGTGATGCTGGCCGAAGTGGTCACCAGCCAGGTCAAGCAGATGTTCCAGGCCGAGGCCAACCTGATGGCCCAGCTCAGCACGCACCCGTCCATCCTCACGGTGTACCAGGCGAGCGTCTCCTCCGACGGACGGCCCTACCTCGTGATGGAGCTGTGCTCGTCGGCGATCGGCCAGCGCTACCGCTCCGACCCGCTGCCGGTGCCCGAGGTGCTGAGCATCGGCGTCCGGATCGCGAGCGCGGTCGAGACGGCGCATCGCGCCGGTGTGCTGCACCGCGATATCAAACCGTCCAACATCCTCACCACCGCTTACGGCCACCCGGTGCTCAGCGACTTCGGCATCGCCGCGACGCTCAGCGAGGCCGACGTGACCGAGGCGATCGGGCTCTCCATCCCGTGGTCGGCTCCGGAGGTGCTGGCCGACGAGACCAGCGGCACCGTCGCCAGCGAGGTGTGGTCGCTCGGGGCGACGATCTACTCGCTGCTGGCCGGGCGCTCCCCGTTCGAGCAGCCGGGCAAGGAGAACACCTCCGCCGAGCTGATCCAGCGGATCACCAAGGGGCGCCCGCAGCCGATCGGCCGCCCAGACGTGCCGCCACGGCTCGAGCACATCCTGTTGCGCTCGATGTCGCGGAAGCCCTCGGCGCGCCAGCGCAGCGCGCTGGAACTGATCCGCGAACTGCAGTCGGTGGAGGCCGAGCTCCGGTTGCCGCAGACGCCGATCGAGGTCGCGATGGACGACTGGGCGCTGGCGACGGCGGACGACCCGGAGGAGCGCACGCGCGTCAAGGGCGTCCTCGCGGTCGACCCCGGCGCGTCCCGTCGCCGCCGGCGCCGCGCCGACCCGGCGGCGGTCGGGGCCACCCGGGCGCCCGCCCGCACGATCGTCCGCGAGAGCGCCGGCAGCTCGCCGACCCTCCCGCCCGCGCCGGCCGGCCGCCTCTCCCGTGGGCTCGTCGGCGCCCTGGCCGCGTGTGCGTTCCTCGTGGTCGTGCTCGCCGTCATGGCGACGGTCGTGCTGGTGCGCGCGAGCGCCTCCGGCGACATCCCGACTGTGCGCGACCTGAGCGGCAGGGTCAGCCAGGGCACCATCGTCTTCACCTGGACCGATCCGGGCCTGGAGAGCAGCGACAGTTATCAGGTGACGGTCGACGACCAGCCGCCCAGCAGTCAGCGCGCGACCGAGTTCCGCGTCGACGCGAAGCCCGGCCAGACCGTCTGCGTCACCGTCACGGTGAACCGCGACGGCAAGAACGGCTCGCCGAGCGGGCAGAAGTGCGTCCAGAGGACCGGCTCGCCATGATCCGCGCCTGGCTTCTGGCACACAAGTCGATCGCGGCCACCGCCCTGAGCGGGACCGTGGTCGCGGCGGTCGTCGCGACGCTCGCGGTCGTGTCGGGCGGCTACAGCGCCCAGCACCTGCAGCTCAACGACGCGGCCGTCTGGGTGGCCAGCGACGCCAAGAAGGCGCTCGGTCGCGCGAACACGCAGATCGACTCGCTCAACTCGATCGTGCCGGGCACCGGCGAGGCGCTCGACGTCGTCCAGGATGGCCAGAACGTGCTGCTCCTGGACAAGGAGGCCAACACCGCGGCCGTGGTCGACCCCGCGACCGCGCAGGCGGGCAAGTCGGTGGCGCTGCCGCCGCGGTCGCCGCAGGTCTCCGTCGCGGGGCAGAACGTCGCGATGCTGTCGCAGACCACCGGCCAGCTCTGGCTGTCGTCGGTGGCGCAGCTCGAGCAGTTCAACTCCGGCTCGGCGCCGACGATGGACCTGGGCGGCCGCGCGATCGGCGCGATGGACCCCTCCGGCGTGTTCTTCGCCTACCAGCCGGGCACGCGCAACCTGGTTCGCGTCGACCTCGGCGGCCAGCAGCCCGCCACCTCGTCGGAGAAGGTCCCCTCGCGGGGAGCGGGCGCGCACGTCCAACTCACCTCGGCCGGCGGCCAGTGGGCGCTCTTCGATCCCGACGAGAAGACGCTCTGGGTGTCCGGCCGCACGATCGACCTCGCTGCGGCGCTCGGCGAGGACTCCGATCCGATCCTCCAGGCGCCGTCCTCGGACGGGAGCGCGGTCTGGATCGCGACCTCCAGCGGCCTGATCCGGGTCCCCTCGACGGCTCGGCGCCCGGCCGTGTCCTCGGCACGGTCTCGGGCGCCCCGGCCGCGCCGGTGATCGTGGGCGGCTGCGCGTACACGGCCTGGAACTCGGGCGCGGCGTGGCACACCTGCTCGACGCCCTCCGCCGGTACGCGCAGCACGCTCAGCCAGATGCCCTCCGGCGCTGTGCTGGCGTTCCGGGTGAACCGCGACCGGGTGGTCCTCAACGACGTCCGGTCCGGCGTCTCGTGGGCCGTGCAGAGCGGGAACACGCGCATCGACAACTGGGACGAGCTGGTCGCCAAGAAGACGACGCAGCAGCTTGTGGACCAGTCCAAGCAGGACACCACGCCGCAGTACGCCAAGCAGGAGCAGCCGCCGGTCGCGGTCGCCGACCAGTTCGGCGCGCGTCCGGGCCGCGTGACGCCGCTGCCGGTGCTGCTCAACGACTACGACCCGAACGGCGACGTGCTCACGATCGACTCGTTCACCGCCATCCCGGCCGGCCAGGGCACGATCGAACTGACGAACTCCGACCAGCTCCTGCAGATCACTCTGCCGGCGACGGCGAGCGGGTCGATCGCCTTCGACTACACGATCTCGGACGGACGCGGCGGCACGGCGACCGCGCATGTCGTCGTGACCGTCCGCCAGCCGCAGGAGAACTCGCCGCCGGTCTGCGTGCGGCCGGCCAAGGCGGTCGTGCAGGCCGGCGGCCGCGTGACCACATCCACGCTCAGCGAGTGCTACGACCCGGACGGCGACCCGTTCTTCCTGGCCGGTGCGTCGGTGCCCGCGCCGGACACGGTCACCTTCACGCCGCAGGGCCAGGTCGCCTACTCCGACCACGGACAGGGCGGCGCCCTCAAGGACGTCGCGCTGACGCTCTCCGACGGCCGCGCGGAGGGGACCGGGCAGCTCGCCGTCACGGTCCAGCCGCCCGGCCAGGTGCCGATCATCGCCGACCCGTTCGCCGTCGTGGCGTACCAGGGCCAGGAGACCACCGTGCGCCCGCTCGACCACGTCCGGGGCGGAAACGGCGTCGTGCGGCTGAGCACGGTGCCATCGAAGGCGGATGCGACGATCACGCCGGACTACCAGGGCGGCACCTTCCGGTTCTCGTCGGACCAGGCCGGCACCCACAACATCGAGTACTCCATCACAGACGGCGTGATCACGGCGACGGGCGTCGTGCGCATCGAGGTGAAGGCGCCGCCCGGCGCGAACACGACGCCGATCGCCGTGCCCCACACCGCCTTCATCCGCGAGCAGTCGACGCAGGACGTGGATGTGCTGTCCACCGACATCGAACCCTCCGGCGGCGTGCTGCTGGTCACCGGGGTGACCGATCCCGCGCCGTCGACCGGCGTCAAGGTGCAGATCCTGCAGCAGCGCACCCTCCGCGTCTCGCTGACCCGGCCGCTCGCGGCGCCGGTCGACTTCCATTACCGGCTGAGCAACGGCCTGGCCGACACGGAGGGGACGGTCACCGTCGTCCAGCTTCCTGCGCTGACCGTGCACCAGCCGCCGATCGCCGTGCCGGACTCCGTGGCGGTGCGCGTGAACGACACGGTCGACATCCCGGTGCTCGCCAACGATGTCCAGCCCGACGGCGACAAGCTGACGCTCGACCCGACGCTCGCCACGCCGCTGCCGGCCGGCGCCGGCCTGCTGTTCGCGACCGGGGACCATCTGCGGTACCTCGCGCCCTCGAAGCCGGGCAACTTCGTCGCTGCCTACCGGGTGTACGGCGCGGACGGGCAGTGGGCCACGGCGGAGGTGAACATCGCGGTGCGCGAGCGCGACCTCGCCACCAACAACCCGCCGGTGCCGAAGACCGTGACCGCCCGCGTGCTGGCCGGCGACACCGTGCGCGTCACCGTCCCGCTCTCCGGCATCGACCCGGACGGCGACTCCGTGCAGTTCATCGGCCAGGAGACCAACCCGCAGAAGGGCGCGGTGATCGCCTCCGGGCCGGACTGGATGGACTTCCAGGCCGGCGCGTACGCCGCCGGCACCGACACGTTCACCTACGCGGTCGTCGATGCGCTCGGCGCCCGCGCGACCGGGACCGTGCGGGTCGGCATCGCGCCCCGCGTCGAGGGTGCGCGCAATCCGGTCGCGGTCGAGGACGACGTCACCACCCGCCCGGGCAAGACGCTCAACGTCCAGGTGCTGGCCAACGACTCCGACCCGGACGGCAGCCCGCTCAGCGTGACCGGGGTCACCTCGCTCGACGGCAAGGCCAGGGCGAAGGTCCAGGGCGACATCGTGGTGGTGACCGCGCCGCAGCAGGAGGGCGCCTACGGCTTCCTTTACACGATCCAGAACGAGCAGGGCGGCACCAGCCAGGCATTCCTGCGGGTCACCGTCGACAAGAACGCCCCGCCGGCCCGACCGGTGGTGACCGACACTGTGCTCGGGCTCTCCGACATCCTCGGCCGGGACACGGTCGACGTGAACGTGCTCTCCAACGTGTTCTTCGCCGACGGGCCGGTCTCAACGCTGAAGCTCTCGGTCGTGTCCGGCTACGGCGGCACGGCGACGATCACAGCGGACAAGCGCATGCACGTGACGATCGCCGCCAAGAGCCAGATCATCCCGTTCAAGGTGGCCAACCCGGAGGACGCGTCCGTCGCCGGCTACGGCTTCGTGCGCGTCCCGGGCTACGACGATGCCCTGCCGCAGCTCAGGCGCGGGGCGCCGAAGCTCACGGTGGTCAGCGAGAAGACGCTCACCATCCACCTGAACGACTACATCGTGGCGATCGGCGGCCGGAAGGTGAAGCTGACCGACGCCGCGACCGTGCGGGCGACCCACGCCAACGGCGACGACCTGGTGGTCGACTCCGAGACCCTCCAGTACACCTCGACCACCCGGTACTTCGGCCCGGCGAGCATCTCCTTCCAGGTGACCGACGGCAACAGCGCGACGGACCCGAACGGCAACGTGGCGACCATCGTGCTGCCGATCGACGTGACGCCGCGCGAGAACCAGCCGCCCGTGTTCACCGGCGCGCTCATCGACTTCGAGCCCGGCCAGTCCAAGACGGTGGATCTGACCAAGCTGACGAGCTACCCGTACGCGAAGGACCAGAACGAGCTCCAGTTCTCGATCCAGAACCCGCGACCCGAGGGCGTCTCGCTGTCGCTGTCGGGCCAGAAGCTGACCATCTCGGTGGGCGCCGACGTGCAGAAGGGCAGCATGCCGTCGATCTCGATCGGGGTCAAGGACGCGGTCAACGCCGGTCAGGCCGGACGGATCGACCTCAACGTCGTACCGTCGACGCGCCCGCTGGCCAGCCCGCAGCCGGACCGCGTGATCGCACCACGCGGGCAGACGACGACGGTGGACGTCCTCGCGAACGACGCAGCCACCAATCCGTTCCCGGGAAAGCCGCTGCGCGTACTCGCCGTGCGCGGACTGGGCGGGGCCCTCCCCGACGGGGTCTCCATCACGCCGAGTTCGGACAACTCCGTGCTGCAGGTCACGGTGTCCAGCACGGCCGCGCCGCAGGACACCACCCTGCAGTACGAGGTCGCCGACGCCACGAACGACCCGGACCGCTATACGTGGGGGACGGTCACCATCTCGGTGCAGGACCGCCCGGCGCCGGTCTCCAACGTGCAGGTCGGGGCGATCGGCGACCGCAGCCTGACGCTGAGCTGGACGCCCGGCGCGTTCAACAACTCGCCGATCACGGGCTTCCAGGTCACCATGACGAGCGCGGCGACGGGAGCGGTCCTCGGCACCACGCAGTGCACGACCACCGTGTGCGCGATCACCACCCCCGGCAACGGACCTCAGAACGCCGTCGTGCTCGCGGTGCAGGCCCGCAATGCGCTCGGCCTGTCCGACCCGACGGACTACGTCGAGCCGGTCTGGTCGGATGTCATCCCGAACGCCCCGGCCAACGTCGGCTCCACCCCGCTGAACAACGGGCTCCGGATCACCTGGAACCGCCCGGCCGACGCCCCGGGGCGAGCCCGATCACGTCGTACCTCGTCACCGTGGGCGGGATCACCAACACCGTGCAGGTCGGGCCGGCCGACACCGGCAGCTACGCTCTGAACGTCACGGACCCGGGGATCGCGAACGGCGCGGCGATCGGGTTCACGGTGGCGAGCCGGAACGCCTTCTATCAGGCCAGGGCGACCTGGAACCAGACCTCCGGGAGCGGGGTGCCCGCCGGTGCGCCGGTGCTGACCGGGACGGCCCCGAGCGCGGCGCCGAACACCGCCGACGGATCGAGCGCCACGCTGTCGTGGCCGAGCGTGTTCGGCGCCAACGGCAAGGCGATCACCGACTACTACGCCGGAGTCTTCCAGGGGACGGCGGAGCCCGGCTGCACCGTCACCGGCGTGGAGACCGGCAACCCGGTGCTGCACGTCGATCCCACGTCGAGCACGTTCATCCACACGCAGGGCGGCAGCGCGACCTTCACCGGGCTGCAGGCCAACCAGACCTACAACTTCGTCGTCTACGCCTACAACGGTCAGGGCTGCACGCCGAGCGCCGTCGTCTCGGCGACGCAGCGCCAGCAGCCGGGATCGGTGCGGGACGTCACGATCAGCGGCCCCACGCCGAGCACGGCGACCACGTGGGACTACCAGGCCTCGGTCGACTACCAGACGGGCAGCGGCTCCAGCCCGGTCATCGGCTACCAGCTCCTCAGCGGCGGGGCGGTGGTCGACAGCGGGCAGCTCAGCGGCACGAGCGGCACCGTCGCGGGTGCTCTCGGCCCGCACTACGGGATGCCGCTCACCCTGAGCATCACCCAGATCTGCGAGACCTACCCCGACGGCACCCAGCTCTGCACGCAGCAGAACTTCACCAAGCCCCTGGGGGTCGCGGTCAGCACCGCGATCGGCGGAGCGCGGTTCGACCAGACGACCGGCACGTTCTCCTGGACGACCTGGCCGACCGGCGCCGGCTACACGCGCGTGACGTACAGCTGCGGCGGCCCCGAGGTCGACATGCCGCCCGTCGGCCAGACCGCGGTCTGCGTCGCACCGGTGGGGACGGCCAACCCGACGCTCACGGTGAAGGTGTACGCCAACGGCGACACGTACAGCACCCCCTACCCAGCCTCAGGCATGCCATGAGCGACGCCAGGCATACTGAGGTCGGCGCGCGCACAGGCGCCGCGCTGCTCACGCCCACCCAGATCGAGCACGACCAGAGAGGCTCCAGCATGACGATGACCCCCGAGCAGGCCGGCTGGTTCTCGGGCGTGTTCGACCGCCTCGTGCAGAACATCGACCGCGTGCTCCTCGGCAAGTCGCACGTCATCCGCCTCGCCCTGGTCGCGCTGCTGAGCGAGGGGCACCTGCTGCTGGAGGACTTCCCCGGCACCGGCAAGACCTCGCTCGCCCGTGCGATGGCCGAGAGCGTGCGAGGCACGACCAACCGCGTCCAGTTCACCCCCGACCTGCTGCCCGGCGACATCACCGGCGTCAACATCTACGACCAGCGCACCGGCACGTTCGAGTTCCACCGCGGACCGGTGTTCGCCAACATCGTGCTGGCCGACGAGATCAACCGCGCCTCGCCGAAGACCCAGTCGGCGCTCCTGGAGGTCATGGAGGAGCAGCAGGTCACCGTCGACGGCGTCCGCCACACGGTCGGCGAGCCGTTCATGGTCATCGCGACGCAGAACCCGATCGAGCAGGCCGGCACCTACCGGCTGCCGGAGGCTCAGCTCGACCGCTTCCTGATGAAGGCGTCGATCGGCTACCCGGACCACGAGGCCACCCTCCGCATCCTGGAGGGTGCGGAACGGCGGGCGCACGAGATCGTCGTGCCCGAGGTCATCTCCGCCGAGACCGTCACCGAGATGGCGGACCTGGCGCGCGGCGTGCACGTCGACCCGACCATCAACGACTACGTCTCCCGGCTGGTCGACGCCAGCCGGTCGGCGGACGAGATCCGGCTCGGCGTCAGCGTCCGCGGCGCGCTCGCGCTCGTCCGCGCCGCCAAGACGCTCGCCGCGGCGTCCGGTCGCTACTACGTGACCCCGGACGACGTGAAGGCCCTGGCCGAGCCTGTGCTCGCGCACCGCCTGGTGCTCGACCCGGAGGCCGAGTTCGAGGGTGTCACCGCGTCCAGCGTCGTCGGCCAGCTCCTCATCGAGGTGCCGCCGCCCAGCGATCGGGCCGCCGTGTGACCAGCACCGTCACCCGCACCCAGGTCGAGCTCACCAACGCGCGAGCCCGCATCGTCGGCGAGCGCGACGGCGTGCTCGCCGACGCCATCGTGTGGGTGGTCCGCACCGGCTCCGTCGTCGGCCGGGCCGTCGCGTCGGTGGCGCGGGCGCTCGGCGCGGTGATCACCCCGCTCGGCTGGTCGATGTTCGTCGTGACGACCCTCGCGCTGGTGGCCGGCTACGTCCTCGGCTGGCGGGAGGCGGTGGTCGCGGGCTGGATGGCCGCCGCGCTCGTGCTGCTGGCGTCGCTCTACCTGGTGGGCAGGATCGCGTACGACGTCGGGCTGACCCTCCCGACGAACCGTGTCGTCGTCGGCGACCGGGCGCCGGGGGAGGTCACGGTCCGCAACCCGGCGCGGCGGCGGCTGCCCGGTGTGCGCGTGGAGGTCCCGGTCGGGACGGGGCTCGCCGAGTTCGCCGCGCCGGCGCTCGCCAGCGGCGAGGAGCACTCCGACGTCTTCGTGGTGCCGACCAGCCGCCGAGGGATCGTGCCCATCGGTCCCGTCCGCACCGTGCGCGCCGACCCGATCGGGCTGCTGCGCCGCGAGATGGTGTGGGCGGAGTCGCTCGACCTGTTCGTGCACCCGCGCACCATCGCCATCCCGAGCATGAGCACGGGTTTCGTCCGCGACCTCGAGGGCGCCCCGACCCGCGACCTGACCCAGTCCGACGTCGCGTTCCACGCGCTGCGCGAGTACATGCCGGGCGACGAGCGGCGCAACATCCACTGGAAGAGCACGGCCAAGACCGGCAGCTACATGGTGCGGCAGTTCGAGGAGACCCGGCGCAGCCACCTCCTCGTGGCGTTGAGCCTGTCGGAGGCCGACTACGCCACCGAGGAGGAGTTCGAGCTGGCGGTCAGTGCCACCGGGTCGCTCGGCGTGCGCGCGATGCTCGACTCCCGCACCGTCTCCGTGGTCGCAAGCGCTGAGACGCCCGACTTCGCCAAGCGGGTGCTGTTCAGCGCCCGGCGGTTGAGCACCGTCGGCCGCGGCCGACTGCTCGACGACCTCGCCGGCGTGGAGACGGCGGAGGCCGCCCTGCGGCTGCCCGAGCTCGCCCAGGTGGCCAGCGAGGACGCCGCAGGCATCTCGATCGCCTTCCTGCTCTGCGGCTCGACGGTCACGGCCACCCAGCTCCGCTCGGCGGCGGCGCACTTCCCGCTGGGCGTCGACGTGGTCGCGATCGTGTGCGACGAGGGCGCCGTGCCGAGTCTGCGGCGCGTGGCGGATCTCAGCGTGCTGACCATCGGCTACCTGGAAGACCTCCAGCGCAGCCTCGCGAAACGGCTCGCGACGTGATCGGCCGGCTGCCCTGGCGCTCCGCCGCCCTCGACACCGCGTTCGCGCTGGCAGCGGTGGCGCTGGCCGCGTGGTCGTTCTGGCCGGTGTACCAGTCCGCGGCTTTCGTCACGATGCTCGTGGCGACGCTGGTGCTCGGCGCCGCCGTCGGCGTGCTGGGCGCGACGTTCCGCTGGCCCAGCATCGTCGTGGCCGGGGTCGTGGTCCTCGTCTACCTGGCGACCGGGGTGCAGCTCGCCGTGCCGAGCCTGGCCACCGGCGGCCTGCTCCCGAGCGGCACCGGCTTCCTGGGCCTGGTGCAGGGGACCTGGCTGTCCTGGAAGCAGCTCGTCACGATCTCCGTGCCCGTCGGGTCGTACGAGGCCCTGCTCGTGCCCGCGTTCATCCTCGTGCTGCTGGCCGCGGTGATCACGACGAGCATCGCGCTGCGGTCGACGATTCCCGAGCTCGCCGGCATCCCGCCCGTCCTCGTGCTGATCGCCGGGATCGCGTTCGGCTCGTCCGTGACCCCCGCGCCGCCCTGGCTGGTGCTCGCCCTGTTCGCGCTCCTGCTGGTCTGGAACATCCGGCTGCGGCTGCGCAGGCGGACGGCCGCGGTGCGCACGCTGCGCGAGCAGAGCGGGCTCACCGTCGAGACCCGGCGCGAGCGCGGCTCGACCGTGATGCTGACGGCGTCGGGCGCGGCCGTGATGCTCGCCGTCGCCGCGGCGGTCGGCATCGGTGCGACGGCGCTCGTGCCTCCGGCGAACGACCGCCAGGTGGTGCGGACGGCGGTCGAGCAGCCCTTCGACCCGCGTGCCTACCCGAGCCCGCTGACCGGGTTCCGGTCGTACTTCGAGCCGCCCGCCGCGTCCCAGCCCATGCTGAGCGTGTCCGGCCTGCCCGCGGACGGGCGCGTCCGGATCGCGACGCTCGACACCTACGACGGCGTCGCCTACTCGGTCGGCACCGACGCGGTCTCCAGCGCCTCCGGAGCGTTCGTGCGGTTGCCGTACCGGCTCGACCAGGGCGGAACCAAGGGCGACCCGACCGAGCTCACGGTGACCGTGCGCGGCTACCGCGGGCCGTGGGTGCCCGGCTCCGGCCAGCTCGAGCAGATCCAGTTCTACGGCCCGCATGCCGCGAACCTGTCCAGCGCGTACTTCTACAACGACGTCACCGGCACCGGCGCCGTGATGGCCTCCCTCCACGACGGCGACACCTACGTCGCCGACTCGGTCACGCCGCCGAAGCTGAGCGCGGCGCAGCTCGCGAAGGTGGAGCCGGGCTCGGACTCGGTGCCCCGCCCCACCGTCGTCCCCGACGAGCTGCAGTCCACCCTGCAGAAGTACACCGCGGGCGTCACCGGCGCCGGGCCGAAGCTCGCCGCCGCGCTGAAGGGCCTGCAGACCGACGGCTACCTGTCCCACGGCGTCGGCCGGAACGAACCGGCGAGTCGTTCGGGCCACGGCGCGGACCGGATCACCGAGCTGCTGACCGACGTTCCGATGCTGGGGGACCAGGAGCAGTACGCCGTCACGGCCGCGCTCATGGCCCGCCAGCTCGGCTTTCCCGCCCGCGTGGTGATGGGCTTCGTCGCGCCCGCCGACTCCCGAGGCGCTGTCACTCTGCTCGGCTCGGACGCGTCGGCCTGGATCGAGGTCCAGACCACGACCGGCTGGGTCACCGTCGACCCGACGCCGCCCGTGCGCGCCGTCCCGCCGAAGCAGCCCCAGCAGCCGACCGAGATCTCCCGTCCGCAGACGAACGTGCAGCCTCCGCTCGACGACACGCCCCAGCAGAACGAGGAGCCGCCGAACGCGCAGGTCGACAGCACCAACCCGCCTGCGCCCAACCCCCTGCTGGAGGCGCTGTTGGCGATCCTGACCGTCGTCGGCTGGACACTGCTCGTCGTCGTGCTGCTCGCGGCGCCGTTCCTCGCCGTCCTCGCGGCCAAGTGGCGCAGACGGTCGCTGCGGAGGTCGGCGCCCACCGCCGCAGAACGCATCGTCGGCGGCTGGCGCGAGTTCGCCGACGCCGCCGTCGACCACGGCTACGACCGGCCGCCGGCCGCCACGCGCCTGGAGTTCGCCACCACCATCGGGGGCACCCGCGCAGCGGCGCTCGCCCAGGTCGCCGACCGTGCGGTGTTCAGCCCGCTGGCGCCGAGCCGGGAGGAGGCCGACTCGGTCTGGAAGGCGGTGGACGACCTCCGAAGCCAGCTCGATCGGCGCGACACGCGGTACAAGCGGTGGCTCGCGGCGGTCTCGCTGCGCTCGCTCGGATACCGTGGGAGGACGGGAGAGAGGACGAGCAGGCGATGAAGTGCCGGGTGTGCGGAGCGGAGCTCACGGAAGGGACGCTGTTCTGCGGCAACTGCGGGAGTTCGGTGACGGCCACGCGCGTGCGGCCCCTGAGATGGCCGACTCCCGGCCCTCGGACACCTCGATCGTCCGGCCGCTCGCCAAACCGCCCGTCGCGCGGTCGAAGCCCGCCGTGGCCGGGCGGTTCCCCGGCGATGTCGAGCTCGACGAGGACGGCCTGCCGCCGACCGAGGCGATCGACGTCGTGTCGCTCGACAGCGCCCCTCCCGCGCCTCCGGCCGCGCGCGTGCGCGTCTACCGGCTGAACTTCTCGACCGGGGAGTCGGTGGAGGTGCGCGGCAGCGGACTCGTCGGCCGCCGGCCGATCACGCAGCCGGGGGAGCACGTCGACCAGCTCGTCGCGATCTCCGACCCGGCCCGGAGCGTGTCCAAGACCCACCTGGAGTTCGGGCTGGAGGGCGATGACCTCTGGATCTGCGACCGCTACTCCGGCAACGGCACCGTGGCGCGTCCGCTCGGCGGGACCGCACGGCAGTGCGAGGCCGGTCGCCGCTACCGGGTCGAGCGGGGCACCCGCGTCGACATCGGCGACCAATGGTTCGACGTGAGTTGAGCTTCGATGTGGGCTGAGCGGCGGACCGCTCAGCCCACATCCGGGTCAGACCAGCGCGTCCGCGAGCGGCGCGTCCACGATCCCGTGCGCCTCGGCGACACCGGCGTTGGTGACGTGGCCGTCGTGCACGTTGAGGCCGAGCGCCAGCGACGCGTCGGCGCGCAGAGCCGCCTGCCAGCCGTGGTTCGCGATGGCGCGCGCGTACGGCAGCGTGGCGTTGGTGAGCGCGTAGGTGGAGGTGTGCGGGACGGCGCCCGGCATGTTCGCCACGCAGTAGAACAGCGACTGGTGCACCGTGAAGGTGGGGTCGGCGTGCGTGGTCGGGTGCGAGTCGGCGAAGCAGCCGCCCTGGTCGACCGCGATGTCCACGAGCACGCTGCCCGGCTTCATCCGGGAGACCAGCTCGTTGCCGACCAGCTTGGGCGCCTTCGCGCCGGGGACGAGCACCGAGCCGATGACGAGGTCGGAGGCCACGACGGCCTTGTCGATCTCGAAGCTGTTCGACGCGATGGTCTTGATGCGACCGGAGTACAAGGCGTCCAGCTCACGGAGGCGGGCGATGTTGGTGTCCAGCACGGTGACCTCCGCGCCGAGGCCCACCGCGACTGAGGTGGCGTTCGTGCCGGCGACACCGCCGCCGAGCACCGTGACGACCGCGGGGTGGGTGCCGGGGACGCCGGGCACCAGCAGGCCGGGGCCGCCGTTCGGCTTGAGCATGGTGTTGGCGCCGACGATCGGGGCGAGCCGCCCGGCGACCTCGCTCATCGGGGCGAGCAGCGGCAGTGCCCGGTTCGGGAGCTGGACCGTCTCGTACGCGATGGCGGTCACGCGGGCGTCGACCAGAGCGCGGGTGAGCGCCTCGTCCGCCGCGAGGTGCAGGTAGGTGAACAGCACCAGGCCCTCGCGGAAGTAACCGTACTCGGAGGCGATGGGCTCCTTCACCTTCAGGATGAGATCACCCGCCGCCCGTCGCGGCCGCGTCGGGGAGGATCGTCGCCCCCGCGCCGCTGTACAGCTCGTCGGGGATCGAGGAGCCGACCCCGGCTCCGGTCTCGACGTACACCTCGTGGCCGGCTCCGACCAGGTCGTGCACGCCTGCGGGCGTAATCGCCACGCGGAATTCGTTGTTCTTGATCTCGCGGGGGATCGCGACCTTCATGGGGCTCCTCAGCTCCTCACACTTCGACGTGATGGTTCGACTTCACCTTAGCCGCCTTCACGGAGGATTTCGATAGCGATTCGATGAGCAACGTGCTGATTCCGTAAAATCGGCCTCCGATCGGGGCGGATTTCGTCAGTTCGTCTCGGCGCGCATTCGTGCGCCGCACGCTGTGTGCGGTTTCGCCCGTCTTTCGGACGAAACGGAACGGATTTCGTGACGATCATGTTTCCAAATGGATGATTCGCACGCTGAAGGGTGCGGATCGCACCGGTCCTATGCCAGGATCGACCCACCGCGGCGGCACGACGACGTGCTTCCGGCGGACAGCCCTCCAGGCAACACCAGATAGACCCGAAGGAGCTCCGCAGTGAATTCAAGGCCACTCCCTGAAGACCCGATGATCCGCCGGCTGGTCCAGTCCGCCCGCGCGTCGCAGCTCACCCGCCGCGGTCTGCTGGCCGGCGCGACGGCCGGCGCGGCAGCGCTCGCGCTGGCCGCCTGCTCGACCGGCGGCGCGTCGGGCAAGCCCACCCCGGCGAAGGACCAGTCGTCCACCGACAAGACGCTCACCTGGGCGAACTGGCAGGCGTACCTCGACCAGGACGCGAACGGAAAGTACCCGACGCTGGAGGCCTTCCAGAAACAGACCGGCATGTCGGTCAAGTACGACGTCGCCGTGGACGACAACAACACGTACTACGCCAAGGTGAAGGACCAGCTCGCACTCGGCAAGGACATCGGCGCCGACACCGTCTGCCTCACCGACTGGATGATCGCCCGGTGGATCCGCCTCGGCTACGTCCAGAGCTTCGACTCCTCGGCCATCCCGAACAAGAAGAACCTCACCTCGAACCTCGTCGATGTCGACTTCGATCCGGGCCGGAAGAAGTCGCTGCCGTGGCAGAGCGGCTTCGCGGGCATCTGCTGGAACAAGTCGAAGCTGCCGAACGGCCTGAAGTCGATCGAGGACCTGTGGAAGCCCGACCTCAAGGGCAAGGTCGGTGTGCTCAGCGAGATGCGCGACACGATGGGCCTGCTCCTGCTGCAGCAGGGCGTCGACATCTCGAAGCACTTCAGCGACGACGACTACAACAAGGCCATCGACACACTGACCCAGAAGGTCAACGACGGCCAGATCCGCAACATCAAGGGCAACTCGTACCTCAACGACCTCAAGTCCGGCGACACCCTCGCGGCGATCTGCTGGTCCGGCGACATCACCCAGCTCAACGCCGAGGCAGGCGACAACTGGCAGTTCGCGATCCCGGAGGCCGGCGGCACCCTGTGGAGCGACAACTTCGTCATCCCGATCGGCTCACCCCGCAAGGCGAACGCCGAGAAGCTGATCGACTACTACTACGAGCCGGAGGTCGCCGCCGAGGTCGCCGCCTGGGTCAACTACATCACGCCGGTGCAGGGCGCCAAGGAGGCCGCGGTCAAGATCGACCCGAACCTCGCCGAGAACCAGCTCATCTTCCCCGACAGCGAGACGCTGTCGAAGGTGAAGATCTTCCGCAGCCTCACGCCGGCGGAGGAGCAGAAGTACCAGGCGTCGTTCCAGAAAGTGATCCTGGGGGCCTGATGCCGAAGGGAGTCTTCGCCGAGTCGGGCGCCGACCTGCAACTCGTCGGCATCACGAAGCGGTTCCCCGGGTTCACCGCCATCGAGAGCCTCGACCTGACGATCCCTGCCGGGTCGTTCTTCGCCCTGCTCGGCCCGAGCGGCTGCGGCAAGACGACGACGCTCCGGCTGGTCGCGGGCCTCGAGGAACCGACGGCGGGTCGCATCCTCATCGGCGGGAAGGACGTCACCAGCACCAAGCCGTTCCAGCGGCCGGTGAACACGGTGTTCCAGAGCTATGCGCTCTTCCCGCACATGACGATCCTGGAGAACGTGGCGTTCGGCCTCCGCCGGCGCCGGATCGGCGACCCGGTCGCCAAGGCGCACCAAGCGCTGCGGTTGGTGGAGCTCGACCACCTGGCGGCGCGCCGCCCGTCGCAGCTCTCCGGTGGCCAGCAGCAGCGCGTCGCGCTCGCCCGCGCGGTCGTGAACCGGCCCGCGCTGCTGCTCCTCGACGAGCCGCTCGGTGCGCTGGACCTCAAGCTGCGCCGCCAGATGCAGCTCGAGCTGAAGTCGATCCAGACCGAGGTCGGCCTGACCTTCGTGCACGTCACGCACGACCAGGAGGAGGCCATGACGATGGCCGACACGGTCGCGGTCATGAACAAGGGCCGGATCGAGCAGATGGGCGCGCCGGAGCTGCTCTACGAGCTGCCGTCGACGGTGTTCGTGGCGAACTTCCTCGGCCAGTCGAACCTCTTCGCCGGTCCCGTCATCGACAGCGCGGGCGAAACGCTCGGCGTGGAGGTCGGCGGCCGGCGCATCCAGGTGCCGCGGACCCGGGCCCAGCGCAGCTCCGGCACGGTCACCGTGGGCGTACGCCCGGAGAAGCTGACGCTGCACGCGGGGGAGCACACGATCCCGCCCGGTGCGAACCGGCTCGGCCCCGGCCGGGTCATCGACGTCTCGTTCAGCGGCGTGAGCACGCAGTACCTCGTGGACATGCCGGGCATCGGCACGGTGATCGTGTTCGCGCAGAACCTCGCGAGCGGCCCGGCCGCCGGCTTCGGCGACGAGGTCTGGGTGTCGTGGGAGGCCTCCCACACCTTCGTGCTGGCCGACGAGCCGCCGGCCGACGGGAGATTCGCGGACGACACCGACACGCAGTCGGTGGCGGCGCAGGCGAAGGAGCGGCTGCTGTCCGAGCTGGAGGAGGCGTAGATGGCCATCGCCGCGTTCACCGGGGCTCCCGCAACCCAGGACCAGGAGCCTCCGGCGCGGCGCAAGTCGGGGATCGCGCTGGTCCTGCTGCTGCCCGGCGTGCTGTACCTGGTGCTGTTCTTCCTGACCCCGCTCGTCTCGCTCATCATCACGTCGTTCCAGACGCCTGCGCCGGAGGGCGACATCGGGCAGTACGTCGCGGCGTTCCAGTGGCAGAACTACACCGACGCGATCTCCGAGTACTGGCCGCAGATCCTGCGCTCGTTCGGCTACGCGCTGATCGCCACCGCGGCGGCGCTCGTGATCAGCTACCCGCTGGCGTACTTCATCGGCGTGAAGATGCGGTCGAAGCCCGTGCTGCAGAACCTGCTGATGACCCTCGTCATCGCGCCGTTCTTCATCAGCTTCCTGCTGCGGACCCTCGCCTGGAAGTCGATCCTCAGCGACGACGGCTGGGTGGCGAGCTCGCTGAAGGCGCTCAGCATCCTTCCGCCGGACGCCCACATCACCGGCACGCCGTTCTCGGTCATCTTCGGTCTGACATACAACTTCATCCCGTTCATGACGCTGCCGCTGTACTCGACGCTGGAGCGGCTGGACACCCGGTTGCTCGAGGCGGGGCGCGACCTCTACGCGAGCAACTGGATGACGTTCCGAAAGATCACCGTCCCGCTGTCGATGCCCGGCATCGTCTCCGGGACGCTGCTGACCTTCATCCCGGCTGCCGGCGACTACATCAACGCGTCGCAGGACTTCCTCGGCGCCGCGGACACCTCGATGATGGGCAACGTCATCGAGAGCAACTTCCTGGTGCTGCAGAACTATCCGGCGGCGGCGGCGATGTCGGTCATTCTGATGGCGGTCATCCTGGTGATCGTCGGGTTCTACGTGCGGCGGAGCGGGACGGAGGACCTGCTGTGACGACCACGACGACCACGCGCTCGCGCCCCCGGTTCCGGTTCCAGGGGCTCGGGCTCGGCGTGTACGCCTTCCTGGCGCTGGCGTTCCTGCTGATCCCGATCGTGTACACGTTCGTGTTCTCGTTCAACGACGCGATCAAGAACAACATCGCCTGGCGCGGCTTCACCCTCCGCAACTGGACCAACGTGTGCGACGCGGCCGGCATCTGCGACGCCTTCACCGCCTCGATCATCATCGGCATCGTCTCGACGGTGATCGCGACGGTGCTCGGCACCATGATCGCGATCGCGCTGATGCGCTACCGGTTCCGGTTCCGCTCGCAGACCAGCCTGCTGCTGTTCCTGCCGATGGCGAGCCCGGAGGTCGTGCTCGGCGCAGGACTCGCGGCGCAGTTCCTGAGCCTGAGTGTGAACAAGGGCTTCGGGACGATCATCATCGCCCACGTCATGTTCTGCATCAGCTTCGTGGTGGTGACGGTGAAGGCACGCGTCGCCTCGCTCGACCCGGCGCTGGAGGAGGCCGGACGCGACCTGTACGGGTCGCCGAACGCAGTGTTCTGGCGGATCACGTTCCCGCTGCTGCTGCCGGGCATCCTGTCGGCCGCACTGCTGTCGTTCTCGCTGAGCTTCGACGACTTCATCATCACGAACTTCAACGCCGGAGCGGTGACGACGTTCCCGATGTACATCTACATCGCGGCGTCGCGCGGCATCCCGGCCCAGGCGAACGTGATCGCGTCGGCAGTGTTCATCCTGACGATCCTGGTCGTGCTGATCTCCCAGCTCACCGCGGCCGCCCGCGCCAAGCGCCTCGCCCGCGCCACCCAGTGACCCCTCCGGCGGGAGGTCAGCGCGTGTAGGAGGCGCGGATCTGGCCGACGGGGACGCCGTTGCCGAGGACCGCGAGGTCCAGCTTCAGGGCGACGGCGTCCACCGCGGTGCGCTCGATCGCGCCCGCGTCCGCCAGCAGCGACAGAGCGACGATGGAGGCCGCGCGCAGGCTGCCGTCGAGGACCTTGAGGCTGACGGTGGTGCCGTCCGGCGCGGCCATGACCATGACACCCTCGGCGCCGAGCTTGGCGAAGATCCCGAGCTCATCGATCACGACGGTGTTGGCGCGGCCCGGACCGTCGATGGCCCAGCCGTTGGCGAGCACCGCGGTCCGCAGCAGGGCCGCATTGCGGTAGAGCGCGAAGGGCGAGCCCTCCGACGCCGTGCCGATCCGCTGGATGCCGCGCGCGAGCGCCAGCAGCGACATCGCGTGCACGGGAGCTCCGCAGCCGTCGACCCCGGTCGCGACGACCTTCTCGCCGGTCAGTCGCTCCGTGGTGTCGCGGATGTGCTGCTGCAGCGGGTGCTGCTGGCTGAGGTAGCTCTCCATCGGCCAGTGGTTCACCCGACAGGCCAGCAGCATCGCGGCGTGCTTGCCCGAACAGTTCATGTACACCGGGCTGCGCTGGCCGCCCTCGCGGATCGCGTTCTCACGCGATGCGCCGTCCAGCGGCCAGTCCGCGGGGCAGTGCAGAGCGTCCTCGGTGAGCTGGGCCTGCGCGAGCAGTCCTCGCACCACCGAGATGTGCGCGGGAGTGCCCGCGTGGCTCGCTGTGGCGAGCACGGCGCCCGCGCCCTCCAGGGTCGCGCCCGCGCCCATGACCGCCACAGCTTGGAACGGCTTCAGAGACGAGCGCGGGAACACCGGCTTCTCCGGCGCCCCGAGCGAGCGGACGACGGCGCCGTCCGGGCCGAGCACCACGGCGGACCCGGCGTGACGGGACTCGATGAACCCGCTGCGCTCGACGACCGCCAGCTCCACCGCCTCGGCGGTGCCGAAGACCTCCGAAGTCACGGCGACCTCCGGCGTCACAGCGCGGCGAACGCGTCGTCGAGGACGGACATCGCATCCGCGATGAGCTCGTCGCTCACGGCGAGGCTCGGCAGGAAGCGGAGCACGTTGCCGAAGGTGCCGGCGTTGAGGAACAGGATGCCGTGCTGCGCCGCGTAGGCGACGATCGCGTTCACTGCCTCCGGGTTCGGGATCTTGGTGGTCTCGCCGGTGCCCGGCTGGACCAGCTCGATCGCGACCATCGCGCCGATGCCGCGCACGTCGCCGATGATGTCGTACTTCGCCTTCAGCTCCTCCAGCGCGGGCTTGAGGGCCTTCTCGATGCGTGCGCCGCGGGCGAGGAGGTCGCCCTTCTCGATCTGCTCGAAGACCGCGATGGCGGCCGCCGCGGCGACGGGGTTGCCGCCGAAGGTGCCGCCGAGGCCGCCGGGCTGGGCGGAGTCCATGATCTCGGCGCGGCCGGTGACGGCGGCGAGCGGGAGTCCTCCCGCGATGCCCTTGGCGCTGAGCACCAGGTCGGGCACGAGGCCGAAGTGCTCGCTGGCGAAGAACGCGCCGGTGCGGGCCATGCCGCTCTGGATCTCGTCGGCGATGAAGACGACGCCGTTGGCCGTGCACCACTCCTGCAGCGCCGCGAGGTAGCCCTCGGCCGGGACGACGAAGCCGCCCTCGCCCTGGATCGGCTCGGCGACGAGGCAGGCCAGGTCGGTCGCTCCGACGACCTTCTCGAGGTATGCGATGGTGCGCGCGGCCGCCTCGGCGCCGCTCAGTCCGTCGCGGTACGGGTAGGAGTTGGGCGCGTGATAGACGTCGCCGGCGAACGGGCCGAAGCCGGTCGCGTACGGCATGGCCTTGTAGTTCATCGCCATCGTGAGGTTGGTGCGGCCGTGGTACGCGTGGTCGAGCACGGCGACGGCGCGGCGGCCGGTGTGCTTGCGGGCGATCTTGACGCCGTTCTCGACGGCCTCCGCGCCGGAGTTGACCAGCACGGTCTTCTTCGCGTGGTCGCCCGGGGTGTGCGCGGCGAGGAGTTCGGCGACGCGCACATACTCCTCGTACGGCGTGATGGTGAAGAGCGTGTGGATGACGTCCTGAAGCTGATCGGCGGCGGCCGCGACGACCGCGGTCTCGGTATGGCCGATCGTGGTCACGCCGATGCCGGCGCCGAAGTCGACGAACTGGTTGCCGTCGACGTCGACCAGGATGGCGCCGTTCGCGCGGGCGATGTACACGGGCAGGGCCGACGAGACTCCGGTCGGCACCACGGCGAGGCGGCGCTGATGCAGCTCCTGAGACTTCGGGCCGGGGACGGCGGTGACGATGCGGCGTTCTTGCTCCACGGTGAACGTGGGCGTGCTCAGGGTCTCAGTCATGATGATGGCCAGTTTAGCCGGGGTGCGAGAATCGAACCATGAAGCTCGAGCACCGCTATGCGATCGACCTGCAGTGGACCGGCAACCGCGGGGAGGGGACCAGCGGCTACAAGTCCTACGGCCGCGACCACACGGTGAGCACCGAGGGCAAGCACCCCATCGAGGGATCGGCCGACCGCGCCTTCTTCGGCGACACGGACCGCTGGAACCCGGAGGAGCTGCTGCTCGCCGCGCTCAGCCAGTGCCACATGCTCAGCTACCTGGCGGAGGCCGCCCGGGCGGGCGTCGTCGTCGTGGGCTACACGGACGCCGCGACGGGCGTCATGGAGCAGACGAACGACGGTGGAGGCCACTTCACCGGCGCGACGCTGCGGCCCAAGGTGACGATCGCCGACCCGGCGCAGGCCGAGCTGGCGGCGTCGCTGCACGCGCCGGCGTCGGCCAAGTGCTTCATCGCCGCCAGCGTCAACTTCCCTGTCGCTCACGAGCCCGAGCTCCTCACCCTCGCCTGACCCCCACTCTGGCTGACGACATTCGTACCGAATGTCGCGAAAACGCCGCCGCATTCCCCGCATTCGTGCCGAAGCGCGCGGACTGCGCGCGACGACATTCGTGCCGAAGCGCGCGGACTGCGCGCGACGAGATTCGTGCGGAATCGCGCGGGGGCGAGAGGGAGCGAGCGCTAGAGGCGCTCGGGGCGCAACGCGCGCTTGACGCGCTCGACCGTGTTCGCCGGCGGCGACTCGTTGTACGTGCCCGCGAGCTCCTGTCCGGTGAGCTTGTGGATGGCCGCCATGATCTCGTCGGTCGCCTGACGGCGTGCGCGGCCGGACTCCGGGGGCCCGTAGTGCGCGACGTCGATCGGCTCGCCGAACGCGATGGTGATGCGGCGGACGCGCGGGAACTTCGCACCGACCGGCTGCACCTCGTTCGTGCCGATCAGCCCCACTGGGACGACCTTGGCCCCCGTGGTCAGCGCCAGCCAGCCGATCCCGGTGCGGCCCTTGTAGAGCCGGCCGTCGAGCGAGCGGGTCCCCTCCGGATAGACCGCGAAGGCGGCGCCCGTGTCGATGATCCGGCGCGACTGCTCCAGGGCCTCCTGGGCGGCCTGCCCGGCCCCGCGCTTGACGCCGACCGCGCCGATCGCGGTGAAGAACGACCGCGAGACCGCGCCCTTGAACCCGGTGCCCTCGAAGTAGTGCGACTTGGCGAGGAACTGCACGCGGCGCGGCGAGGTCATCGGGATGACCAGCGAGTCGATGAACGACAGGTGGTTGCTGGCCAGGATGATCTTGCCGTGGCGCGGCACGTTGCGGGCGCCGATGACGCGCGGCCGGTAGATGAGGCGCAGCAGCGGCGCCACCACCCGGCGGCCGATGAAGTAGGTCAGTCCCGGACGCGGGAGGACCTCCGCCTCCGCCTCGGGCCCTTCGCCGGGTGCTGTCTGACTCACAGAACGAGGGTAGTCCCGGACGTATGCCACGGACGGCATGAGACGGTCACCGCCCGAACGGCCGCAGCGGTGCGCAACCCCACCCTCCGGTGTAGATCAGGCACGGGAGCTGGAGCCCCGGGTACCGCACACTGCGCGGGTCGCCGAACCAGGAGGTGTACAGCCGCGAGAAGTTGAGGTTGCCGAAGGCCGAGCACGCGTCGCCCGGACCGGTCGGATGTGCGACCGTCTGCTTGTCGGGCTGGTACGGCGTGTAGTTGTAGAGGTTCGCCGTGGCCTGGTTCACGACCGTGACCGTGCTCGCCCCGCAGCCGGCGTCGGGGTGGTACTGGATCCGGTTCGCGCCGACCCGGTAGCGCCAGTCGGTCGGGTGCGCGGTGTACTCCCGGAACTGCCACGCCGCGCGGTAGACCTGGTTGAAGAAGCCGAAGTAGCGCGTGTCGCAGGCCGCGGTGTCCGGGCACGCGTACCCGGTCGCCTTCTGGTACCCGGACGCGCTCGGCGTGGTGAGCAGCGACTGCTCCTTCTGCAGCAGCACCAGGAGCACACGCGGGCTGACCGTGCAGGCCCGCGCGATGCGCACGACGATGCTGCTGGCCCGCTCGTTCCTCTGCGCCGGGATGGCGGCGCAGCGTTCGGCGGAGGCCGGGGTGCGCGGCGCGTCCATGCGGAAGTCCGACAGGCACGGGGAGGCGTCCTTGGGGGTGCACGCGCGGGTGTCCAGGAAGCGCTGCACCTGGTCGGCCGTCATCGCATACGGGTTGTAGAAGCTGTCGTCGCTGATGATGT